>CAIWSO010000519.1 GCA_903915315.1 uncultured Spartobacteria bacterium
ATGACACGAACATCGATACCAAGAATGTTCATCCCAAGCACAAGCGCACCGTGGGAGAGCGTCTCGCCGCCGCCGCTCTCAAAAACCAGTATAAAAAAGAGGGCGTGGTTGGATCTGCCCCGCGGTTCCAATCCGCCTCCCGTGAGGGATCGAAGGTGGTCGTCTCCTTCAGCGGCATTTTGAATGGCTTGACCACCAGCGATGGACAGGCGCCATCGTGGTTCGAGTTGTCGAGCGATGGTGTCTCCTTTGTCCCCGCACAGGCCGAACTCCGGGGGAACACCGTGCTTGTCTCCGCCGAGTCGATCCCCGAGCCGAAATCTGTCCGCATGGGCTGGTGCGACACCGCCATCCCGAACCTCAAGGACAAGGACGCCTGGCCGGCCTTCGCCTTCCCGTCCCAGCCAGTGACGCAGCAATAGCAGCGAGAGAATTTAAACCATGAAAATACAACTACTCACCCTCTGTATCGGCGTCTCCAGCTTGTTTTTCGTCCAGGCCACCCTGGCTGAGCAGCCTGCGAATTCCCAAACGGCAACCGCCCCGAAACCTATGATCGTCGCCCACCGGGGGTCTTCCGCACAGGCTCCAGAAAACACCCTGCCCGCATTCCAACTGGCTTGGGAGCAAGGGGCCGATGCCATCGAGACCGACCTCCAGTTGACCAAGGACGGGCACATCGTGTGTTTTCATGACAAGGACACGAAGCGCGTCAATGGCCAGCCACTCGCCATCGCCGACGCCACCTTGGAGGAGTTGCGCCAACTCGATATGGGCGGCATTCAGCCCCAAGCCTCTGAGCGCGCTCTCCGCGCCTGGAGCAGCGACCAATACAAGGGCACCCGCATCCCGACCACCGCCGAGGTTTTCGCGATCGTGCCTGCGGGAAAGAAAATCTTCATCGAAATCAAGTGCGGGCCCGAAATCATCGATCCTCTCCTGCGTGAACTCGGCTCCAGCGGATTGACCCCCGACCAGGTCGTGGTCATTGGCTTCAATAGTGCGTTGCTCAAATCCCTGAAAGAGCGCGATCCGAAATGGCAGACCGCTTGGCTTTGCTCCTTCGACAAAAAACCCAACGGCAAACCCCGCAACGCCCCGGCAAAAGTCCTGAAGACCTTAAAGGACATGCGCGCCCACGCTCTCATGTCCGGGCGAGGGGATGTGGACAAGGGTCTGCTCGATCAAATCCGAGCCGCCGGCATGGAGCACTATGTCTGGACGATCAACGATCCCAAACTCGGCCCCACCTACAAGGCCCAAGGCGTGGACGCGATCATCACCGATCTGCCTGCAGAAATGCGCGCCGCTTTAAACTCATCTACCAACCCATGATTAAAAAAACCACCTCCATCGCACTGGCCATCGCTTCGGCCGCAACTCTGGCCACAGCGAAAGACTACCCTGTCGGAGCCGACCACCCGCTGAAAACCATCTCGGCGGCGGCGGAACTCGCGCAGCCGGGTGATACCATTATTGTCCACGAGGGCATCTACCGCGAGGAGGTCAACCCACCGCGTGGCGGAACCTCGGATTCCGAGCGCATCGTTTACACCGCCGCGCCGGGCGCGAAGGTCGTCATCAAAGGCTCGGAACCCGTCAAGGGCTGGACTCGTGTGCAAAACGACACTTGGAAAGTCACGCTACCGAATAGCTTTTTCGGCAATTTCAATCCCTACGCCGACCTGATCCGTGGGAATTGGTTCCAACCCAATGGCCGCACCCACCACACGGGGGCAGTTTACATTGATGGGCACTGGCTCATGGAGGCCCCCAATAAAGACATAGTGCTCAAGCCGGCGGGAACGACATTGATAAGCAAGGCCCAGCCTGGGGCCAAGCTCTTGAACCTCGCCTGGCTGCAGCCGGTGGGAAATCCCAACGGCAAGGTCCTGGCGACCTCCGCCAAGGGGCGCAAAGGAACACAGGATGTGCCTGCAGGCGAACTCGGGCAGGTTGTTGGCCGCATCAGAAACGGAAACTGGTTGGAATTCGCGGGGGTTGATTGCGGAAGCGAAAGCTACGAAATCGCCTTCCATGTCGCCTCGGCGGACTCCTTCCGAATTGAAATCCGGAAAGACAACATCGACGGCGCGGTTTTGGGCACTGCCATCATCCCGGCCACGGGTGGTTGGAATCAGTGGAAAACCGTGAAAGTGGGCACCGATGTCCTGAGCGGGGTGAACAACTTTGCGGTGGTCTTCAAAAACGACGATACGAAGAACGCGGAAGAGGTGTTCAATTACAAGGGCCTGTATGAATCCTGCCTCTGGTTCGGCGAGGTGGACGACAAGAACACGACGATTTACGCCCAGTTCAAGGATCTCGATCCGAACACACGCGACACCGAGATCAATGTGCGGAAGACGGTTTTTTATCCTCGCAAAACCGGACGCAATTACATCACCGTGAGTGGCTTCACCATGATGCACGCCGCCACCAACTGGGCGCCCCCTACGGTCGAGCAGTTCGGGTTGATCGGCACGCACTGGAGCAAGGGGTGGATCATCGAAAACAACACGATCAGCCACTCGAAATGCGTGGGGATCACTCTCGGCAAATACGGCGATGAATTCGACAACGGGCCCGCGACAGCGACGGCTTACAATGAAACCATCGAGCGTGCGATGAAGAAGGGTTGGAGCAAGGAGACGGTCGGCAGCCATGTGGTGCGGAAAAACAAAGTCTCTCACTGCGAGCAGGCCGGCATCGTGGGCAGCCTCGGGTGCATTTTCAGCACAGTGGAGGGCAACGAATTTCGTCACATCCACACCCGCAAGATCTTCAGAGGCGCGGAAGTGGCCGCGATCAAATTCCACGCGCCGATCGATATGGTGATCAAGGACAACCTGGTCCGCCAATCCGGAGGCTGCGGGCTGCTTTGGTTGGACTGGATGGCGCAGGGAAGCAGGGTTTCCGGAAATCTGTTCTTCGACAACCTCGACCAGAATGTGTTCATGGAGGTCAATCACGGCCCTTATCTGCTGGATAATAACATTTTCTTGGGATCAGCCTTGAGGAATTGGTCCCAAGGCGGGGCGTATTGCTACAACATCCTGCCCGGCGCGATCACCGTGGAACCGCAGACACGGGAGACCCCCTACCACCGCCCGCATTCGACGGAAGTGCTCGGACTATCTAGTATCCCCGGGGGGGACGACCGATATCTCAACAACCTGATGACGCAGCCGAACGCCTTCGACTCGATCGAAAAAACGATCAAGAACATGCTCTTGGAAGGCAACCAGCCGGTGCAATCCGCTAAAATCATCGAGAAGGACGATGGCATTTACCTCTCGTTCGAATTGCCGGAAACGCAGCCGACACAAGCGGTCACCGCCGAACGCCTCGGCAAAACACTCGTTACAAAAACCACCTTTGCGAACCCCGACGGCACACCGATGAAGATCGACACCGATTCCTTCGGCAAGCCGCCCGACCC
>CAIWSO010000520.1 GCA_903915315.1 uncultured Spartobacteria bacterium
AACTCCTGCTATGAGGTTGGTCAAGCTTGAGCTGGAAGTTTCCGCTAGGGTTTGTGTGTTTTAATGACCGATTACTGCTTTTGTTTCGGTTGAATGGTTTTCGGGGGGCTGGGTTAGTCCAAAAGTCTTCCTTGCCGGGTAAGCGCCGTTGGGTTTCAACGATCGCAGCCTGCTATCCGCGCGTTTACTTTTGGCTTTCGCCTGCAAAGCGCCAAATGACTGATTCGGGTCGAGGAAAGGAAATGCAGTCTCATCTATCAAGCGGACGTTTCGAGTACGACCAAGGAATTTTCCAGACGCGCGACATTCGGAGGGAAAATCAAACCAGGGGTTTACAAAAGGGTCATTTACATTGGTTTTACAGTGGATCTGTAACATCCAGTCGATGGGCGTATCTGCTATCGACGAGCGAACCTTTATTTGGAAAGACAGCGACCATGAGCGCTCGCTCTTATCTCTGGACCGTAACCTCCCGGAGATTGGAGCGTACATCGCACACCAACGATCCTTTTTTCTCGGTCCTCTTTTTCAGCCCTTTCCACCTGATAGCATCCGGCGGAAGTTTAAGAGCAGCCAAAAATTGCTCCTTCTTCAGGGTGGTGCTGATCACTACGGTCTCCAACTCCTCGCCTTCTTTCTTCAAAACTTCAATTTCATCACCGCGTTCGATCACCTCACGCTCGTGGGACAAAAGAGCCGCCACTTTTCATGCCGAGGAGTCGTTGTATCAATGTGCCTAGGGTTATTTTCTGAAACGGATCAATTCGGACGGGCTCCCAACTGAGAAAGTCTTTCATTGGGATTCGTCTGTCAGGAAACCGCCCTTCAGGCCAGTCCGAGGATGGGAGTTGTCTTTAAAAAACTACGTGAAACGCCGATCCGCGATCTTGAAGTTGTCCTTTTTGAGTGAGTGTACAGGCTTCAGCAATTCTTTGGTCAGCCACCACCCCGCGGAAAACGCTGGGAAATTCTCGGTCTCGTCCGAACTCATAGTTCCGTTTCCAGCTACACAACCATTGGCTGACAGATTAGTTCCGGCCATGGGCAGTAATTCTGCTCTAGGCTTGCTTCGATTGGCCTTCGCCATCGTTTCTTGCTTGGCCCTCAAAAAGGCGTTCATTTTGTCGCCAGTTAGGAGATCTTGATCGCTGGGGTGGATCATCATTTCACCATTATCCTGTACATCTTGTTGAGTGATCTGGGATGCTTCTAAACAAAGCAGCTGCGCGCGCTCTTTTTCCACATCTTTTTCGAGTATCGTTCGAAAGGGCTCAGGCATTGTTTGAGGAGACTCACACAGGGGATAAGCGAACTCTCCGTTGGAATACTTCTCTCCATTTGGCCACCATCTTAAGCGTTGACCTTCTTCAAAACGGAACTCTCCATTGTCGTTAATAAATGGCGCAAATGTTTCTCTGAAAAGCTGTCGAAAGTACCGATTAAAAATTCTCAGGTTCTTGATTTTGCGGGCAAAGTGTTGATGGTCGAATTGATGGTCTCGGAGTGGCGCCTGAGTGGGCTCAATCATTGCATCGGAAATACTCGCGAGCATCTTTCTAACCATGGGAACGCTGAGTCCCTCGTAGCGTTTGAAGTGTTCTCGAAACTCAAGAACATCTTGCTTTCGGGGTGGACTATCAAAGAAGGATTCAATCGAAAGCTCATCGACCGCAATGTCGATCTGTTCGTCAAAATTTGACCAGTCAATCGGCATGTCAGTGAGTGGATTCAGGAAGAGCTCATTCTCGATCCACAAATGCATCTCAGGGTCAATTATGAGGTCGAATGGGAGGAGATCAGGATGGACAGGTTCAATGGGCTTTTTAAGGGCATTTCTGAGCTGTTGAACTTCCTCTTCGACTTTGCGCATCAACTCAGGAAATCCATCTTTAAAAAAGAGCGGTAAATTGATGGGCTTTTCTGAGGGTTCGGGTCTTGAGATTTTACTGCCGAAGGAGACGGTCGCAGATTTGGCGCGTGTAGCTGCAAACTCGATGACGATATCGGGAGCAGGATAGAATTTGATCGATGCTTCAAAGTTGGGCTGGTCAAAATTTGAAGCTGCGACCGATCGAGCCGCAGGCGAGAGTTCGGTCGTTTTGTTAACACTTTCGATCTTACTTCTATCTCTTACTATCTGTTCAGAGTAAACTGTTGCGTTAGGCGCCAACTTTGTTGCGTTTGACGACACCACTGTTGCGTTTGGCGACTGTCGATTTGCGCGGATATTTCCAGGCTCCTTTTCGGCGGATTGTACCCGCTCAACCCTGTAAAATCCCCGGCGCTCCTTGTGCTCTACGATAACGCCATACATCCTTAGGGTGCTGATCGCTTTATTCACCCGCTGTCTGCCAAACGGCAATATCGGTGTTGAGTTCGATCCACCTGCGGACTTTGTTGTTTTTGAGAGCTTGGAGCTGTTTAGTTCTCCGTAAATCCGTCCATGCTCATCGCGTAGTGGATTAGTAACTTTGTCGGCCCGAGTTTTGAACTCTAGATTTCGGATTAACAAGGCCTCAACCACGCCGTAGTTCTGAGCATCCGTTACATCTAGGCTTAGCTCCACTGATCCGTTGTTTTTCGAGGCACTGTTTTTGGTGAAGTACTCCTTAGTCAACTTGTCGCTGATTTCGAAATTGAGAACCTTGGTGCTATCGCGCGATACGGTGAAGTCTTTTGTGAATGCCTTTTCGAGGCGTCTTATGGCCCTGAGCACAGTGGACCTGTCTATCAACGGCAGATCCTCGCAAATGCCCTCCACGGACTGATAGACTGCGCCGAGTACCCGACTCATGTTGGGGTAACGACGTGATTTCTTCCACGTGTGCAGCGTGCCCAGCACGAAGGCTGCGGTGATATCTGGCTTTTTGAGGCGTAGGATTCGCTGAAGATCAAGGGCTAGCTTTTTGTTGAAGCTTTTGACGTTCTTTTCCTTTTGTTCTGGCGTGGCTTTAGCGACTGGGTTGGTCGGGTAAGGTGATGTGGGAGGTACGCCCGTATTAGTGGCGAAATAGGGCTCAGTCATTCGTGTCCTCCATTTCCCCGTGGCCATTGACGCGGTACTGGTTAAGCGCCTTTACACACTGGTTTTGGTCGTGCCGAATTAGTCCCCGGCTAAGTTTGTAAAACGGGAGGATTTTTTGGGCTCTTGGCCGTCTGGCAGTGCGTGGTGATGCAGCGAGGACTTCTGCTAACTGCATTTCCGTCAATAGTTTTAATGTAGGAGGTTTAGTGTGTTCGATTGAGTTCATATGATTTTGTGGGGTTGCTCCAGATTGGGTTCCTGCCTGGAGCTCGCAGGATTTTTGGGGTTTTTGCATAAATGGTGGCCGTGATCCGGTTAGTTGCGTTGGGCAGCTCGCTTGAACCGTTCGAGATCACTGGTCCGGATACGGATGCAGCGTTTTGAATACCGGAGATGGGGGAGTTGTCCCTCCCGGCACTTCCGCCAGACCGTTCGTCTTGAAATGCCGAGCAAAGTCGCCGCTTCGGCTGGCGTGTAAATTGAGATCGGAAGAGCACACGTCTGAACTCCAGTCACATTCAGAAATCTCGTATGCCGTCTTCTGCT
>CAIWSO010000521.1 GCA_903915315.1 uncultured Spartobacteria bacterium
CCGCTGGCATCGACCAATTCCATGTTCGCTGGATCATAGGGCGTCGAGGGATCCGTGGCCGGGGAAACCCAGGCCACCGGAACTCGGGAGGTGAGAGTGATCTTGACCGTCGAAGGAAGAATGCGCTCGATGAAGACGTCCTTCACCATGGGAATCGAACGGAGTGACTTTTCCGTGGCTGCAAGATCGATACCAAAAATATTTTCACCTATTTCAATGCCCGTTCTGGCAACGAGATCTTCGCCAGTGATCACGTCATCCAGTTCGAGGTTGAGTTCGCGGAGGTTGTAGGCGGGATTGCAGTAAAAGAATTTGTCCAAGGCCTTGGCCGCGCCAAACCAAGCCACTCCACAGAATAGACCCAATGCGATTCCCAAGAGACATAGTTTAGCCGCAATTTCCTGCCGCTTTCGACGTGCGGTGGTCGCGCGAATCCTGACATTGAGCAACTGCCGCCCCCTGTTGGATCTCCTCACTCCCTCGTCTCTCGTTCCGATATTCATTATCTGTGTTTCTTTGCCATGGAGAGCCCTGCGATTTCCTCGCAGAGGGAAGGGTAGTCTAGTCCAGCCACAGCAGCCGCTTTAGGAAGGAGGCTCAATTCCGTCATGCCGGGGATGGTGTTGATTTCCAAAACACTCATTGAACCATCCGGGGCGAGTAGGATATCCACGCGGGAATAAACCTCCAAGCCAAGGGCTCGGTGGGCAGCCTGAGCGGTTTCTTGAATGCGGAGCGCGAGTTCTGGGCTTAGCGGAGCTGGCACAAAATACTCCGAGGCGCCGCTGGTGTATTTGTTGTCGTAATCGTAAAAGCCATCTTTGGGGACAATCTCGACGACGGGAAGTGCGGAGTTGCCCAGAATGCCCACGGTGAGTTCTCTGCCTGGAAAAAATGCCTCCACCAGAACTTCGTCACCATATTTGAAGCAATCCTCCAACGCCGAAGCCAAGGATTCAGGGTTTCGTACGATATGGACTCCGACACTGGATCCTTGTTGGGGCGCCTTTACGACATAGGGGAGTTCCATGCGAGGGCTTTCTCCTGCACGGATCGAATGCCAAGTCGAGGTGGGAACGCTGGCGCGGTCGAAGCATTCCTTGGTTCGGATTTTATCGAAGGCCGTGCGACTGCCATTGATGCCTTCACCAGTGTAGGCGATCCCGCGTTGACTCAGGATTTCCTGTATCTGTCCGTCTTCACCGAAGGTGCCGTGGATGATGTTAAAAGCCAGTTCGGTGCCTTCAGGGATATGGAATTCCGGGCCGGTGACATCGATTTCGTGAACTTCTGCCCCGCAGATATGGAGAGCTTTTGCGACAGCCGTTGCCGATCGCAGCGACACGTCGCGTTCTTTCCCTGGTCCCCCCTTGAGCAGGGCAACCTTCTTGCCTTTCAAAATTCCGGAATACACTTGTCTCATAAATCCACCCCCACGATTTGAACCTCGGTCTCGAGGGAGATACCTCTGTTGCGCTCTGCTGCCATCTGGATTTCGTGGATGAGAGTCAATACATCCTGCGCAGTCGCGCCTCCATCGTTGACGATGAAGTTACCATGAATATCAGATACCCTTGCCGAACCGACGGCGAAATTTTTAAATGCCAGTTCTTCGATTAATTTTCCAGCAGGAATGTTTTCTGGATTCTTAAAAATGCAACCGGCGCTCGCGGCGACAGGTTGGCTCTGACGGCGCTTAGCCAGTGATTGAGCGATCACCGCATCGATCTCGGGTTTCGTTCCAGGGTGTCCGCGCATCACCGCCGAGAGGGCGTAATTTTGACGGAGTGTTGTGACGTTGCGATAGTGGACGTCCATTTCCTTCGGAGTTTTCACAAAAATGTTACCATCTTGATCGCAGTAGCGGACGCGGACGATCTGGTCGAAGGTTTGGACACCCATCGCGCCGGCATTCATTCGCAGACCTCCACCGAGATTTCCTGGAATGCCTTCCATCCACTCAAAGCCTGCGATATCGGCATTGCGAGCCAGCGCGCTGAGTTGCTTGAATTTGACTCCCACGCCGGCTGAGATTTCCATTCCATTCACTTCATGGCGTTGAAATTCCCCGCGTGAAAGATGGGCGACCACACCAGGTATACCGCCATCCCTGACCAGCAGGTTCGATCCGCGCCCCATGACCATAAATGGAATATCCTCGTCGAAGCAGTGCCTCACAAGATCGGCAAAGCCTTCCTCTGTTTCCGGCTCCACCCAGTATTGCGCGGGGCCGCCGATTCGCATCGTGGTGTGCTTCGACAAAGGTTCATAGAGGCGAATCGATCCCTCGCGCATGATCTCCTCCAATCGCGACTTGGTTTGCAAATCCTTAGCAAGGCGCTTCGAGGCTTCATGAATATTGCCCGCGCCCAAGGTGATGATCAGGTCGCCTTCCTCGAGAACGCTGGCAGCGACTTGGTGGATTTTATTCAAATCCGAAACATGGCTTGCCGAGGGGTGGCCGTGGGCGATCATCTCATCCACTATTGTCTGGCCAGATACGCCGGGGATGGGCTTTTCGCTAGCCGGATAGATGTCGGCCACAAAAACATGGTCG
>CAIWSO010000522.1 GCA_903915315.1 uncultured Spartobacteria bacterium
CCTGGATTCACTGCGCCAAAAATTCTATGGCTCAAACAAAACGAGCCCGCGAATTTCGCCCGTCTCGCCCATGTCGCGCTGCCGCATGACTTCCTCAATCTGAAGCTCACCGGCGTGCTCCGCATGGAATTTGGTGACGCCTCGGGAACGGCGTTGATGGATGTTCGTGCCCGCACTTGGTGCCGGAAAGTTTGTGATGCCATCGATCCCCGCCTGATGGAAATGCTCCCATCGCTTGGATCTTCGCTGGAGCCCGCAGGAACGCTCCTGCCTTTGCTGGCTGCGGAGTGGGGGCTTTCCCCGAAGATCGTTGTGAGCAGCGGGGGAGGGGACAACATGATGGCCGCCATCGGAACTGGAAACACAAACCCAGGCGTTGTCACTGCCAGCCTCGGAACCAGCGGTACGATTTTCGCCTGCGCCGACAAGCCTGTCATCGATTCGCATGGCGAGATCGCTGCGTTCTGTGACAGCGCCGACCATTGGATGCCGCTTCTTTGCACCATGAACGTCACGGTGGCTACCGAGGCGTTCCGCCATCTTTTTGGCTGGGACCACGCCCGCATGGATGCCGAGATTTCCAGCGTGCCGCCAGGCGCCGATGGGCTTCTTTTTCTTCCTTATCTGCAAGGCGAGCGCACACCGAACCTGCCTCATGGCTGCGGTGTCCTTCACGGCATGACGACTTCCAATCTCACGCCCGCCCACATGGCGCGCGCGGCGATGGAGGGCGTGACCCTCGGCATGGCCTACGGCCTCCGCCGCATGGAATCCCTTGGCCTCAAGCCGACCGAAATTCGTCTCACCGGCGGTGGCAGCCAAAGCCCAGTCTGGCGTCAAATCCTTGCCGATGTCTTCGGCTATCCTGTCGTCACAATGGAGAGTGCTGAAGGCGCCGCACTCGGAGCCGCCATCCAAGCCCTGCAAGCGGCCACACCCGGATCCTCGCTGGACGCCCTCGCCGCACAATGCAGCCCAGTGCGTGAGGGCAGTCGCCTCGAACCCAGACGTGCCGATTTCTATGCCGGCTTGCTGGAACGCCAAAACGCCCTTCGTGAAAAAATCATGCCTCGTTAGTGATACCATTGCCACTTTGAAACTAGACTTTGCAGCGCAAAAGAAGGGGGGACGGCCGTCTCGGCCGTTTTGAGACTGGGCCACTTGCTTGCACTCTGCCCATCGCAACCAAGGAGCACGCCGACGCACACAGGCGGTGCCTCCGGCTCCTAGAGCCTACGGATCGGAGAGACGCACTGTGCCCCTTTCCTAAAATTCAAAAGCAAGCTTCTTATGGTATGAGGCGAGATTTACTGACATTCAAAAGTTCTATGAAAAAAATTCCGTCGCCATCTCTTGTCGCTCGGTTGGCTTCGCTTTGGCTGATCGGGTTTGCCCCCGTACTTGCCGCCCAATCCGCGCCCGCCGATCCGTCTGGCTTGCCCTTTCGCAATCCCGAACTGCCTGTCGCACAGCGCGTGGACGATTTGATCGGCCGCCTGACGGTGGAAGAAAAAATCTCCCAGTTGATGATGGCGAGTCCTGCGATTCCGCGACTCGACATCCCTGTTTATGATTGGTGGAACGAGGCCCTGCACGGCGTGGCGCGAAATGGCATCGCCACGGTATTCCCTCAGGCTATCGGTTTCGCTGCGACCTGGAATCCCCAACTCGTCGAACGCATGGCAGGTGCGATTTCCACGGAGGCGCGCGCCAAAAACAACGAGGCCATTGCTAAAAAAGGGGGAGGTTCCGCGCGATATGCGGGGCTGACTATCTGGTCGCCCAATATCAATATTTTCCGTGATCCCCGCTGGGGTCGCGGACAAGAAACCTACGGCGAAGATCCCTTTCTGACGGGCCGTTACGGGGTGGCCTTTGTGCGTGGCTTGCAAGGAAACGACCCGAACTATTTGAAGACCGTGGGGACGATTAAGCATTTCGCTGTGCACAGCGGACCCGAACCCTTGCGCCATGAATTTGATGCCGTCGTGTTCGAGCGCGATTTGCGCGAAACCTACCTGCCGGCCTTCGAGGTTGGTATTCGCGAGGGCGATGCGAAATCGCTGATGAGCGCCTACAACGCCGTGAATGGGATTCCCGCCTCGGGTCACAAAATGTTGCTCACGGATATCCTCCGCGATGAATGGGGTTTTCGCGGTGCGGTGGTCGGTGATGTGGATAGCGTCGCGGACATCTGGAAGCCCACGGCCCATGCTTATGCCAAGGATGCGGCCGAGGCGAGCGCCATGGCCATCAAGGCCGGAAATGATCTCTGCAGCGGCACGACATACAAGGCCCTGCCGGAGGCATTGAAGCGCGGACTGATCACGGAAAAGGAACTCGATGAGGCGCTGCGCCGGTTGTTCGTTTTGCGTTTCCAGTTGGGGCAATTCGATCCCGCCTCGCGCATTCCCTACCGTAGTATTCCTATCTCGGAAAACGCTTCGCCGGCGCATGACCAACTGGCGCTGGAA
The DNA here is from genome assembly GCA_903915315.1 of uncultured Spartobacteria bacterium. GTDB lineage: Bacteria > Verrucomicrobiota > Verrucomicrobiia > Chthoniobacterales > Terrimicrobiaceae > UBA967. The sequence continues at coordinate 2,475 of CAIWSO010000522.1, forward strand.
GTCGCGCAGCAGAGTCTCGTTTTGCTGAAAAATGATGGCACTCTGCCATGGAATCCCAAGGACTTGAAAACCGTGGCCGTGATCGGACCAACGGGTGATGAAGCCTCCGCTCTGCTTGGCAATTACAGCGGCATTCCAAGACGAGAGGTGACGCTGGCTCAAGGCATCAAAGCCAAATTGGAACCACTGGGTGTGAAAGTGTTGACGGATTGTTCCCTCACGTTGGTCAAAGGATATCGCATCAATGGTCAACCATTGCCGGAGGGAGTCTTGTTTACGGATGACTCCCGCAGTGAACAGGGAATGAAAGGCGAAGTGTTCAATAACAGGCTATTCGAAGGCGAACCGATCGCGACTCGAACGGACAAGAAGATCGACCTTCTGTGGCACGAAATGTATCCGGTGCCCGAAATTCCCTTCCGCGATGCCTCGGTTCGCTGGAGTGGAGTTTTGGTTCCGCAAAAATCGGGCGATCATATTCTGAGCCTCGCCGTCGAAGGCAGGGTGCGCCTGTTCGTGGATGACAAACTGGTCATTAACGGGATGAGCAAGCCTAGGGACCGCACGGAGAGCGCCGAGTTGTCACTCAACGCCGGCCAAGCCTATAAGCTGCGCATCGAGTTCGCGCAGTTCATGCCTCGGGCGCGAATCCAGCTCGGCTGGCGGACGCCGGGGCTTGATGATTCGATGGATCGCGCGCTGGCCCTCGCGAAGGAGGCGGACCACATCGTTTTGACCCTTGGGCTGACCGCTGACCTAGAGGGCGAGGAGATGACTGTGAGTGCGGAGGGCTTTAATGGTGGAGATCGCACTTCGATCGTTCTGCCAGCCATCCAGCGTGAACTCCTCGAGAAGGTTTCAGATCTCAAGAAACCCACCGTGGTCGTCCTCACCTGCGGCAGCGCGGTGAGCTTCGATCCAGACCAGGCCAATGCGGTATTGAACTGCTGGTATTACGGCCAACGTGGCGCGGATGCCGTGGCCGGTGCCTTGATAGGCGAAACCAGCCCCGCCGGTCGCCTGCCGATCACTTTTTATCGAAACGACAGCGACCTGCCGCCTTTCGGGGATTACTCGATGGCCAACCGCACCTACCGCTATTTCACCGGCAAGCCGTTGTTCGCCTTTGGCCATGGCTTGAGCTACACGACTTTCGATTATCAGAAGCTCACGCTTTCATCCCCGACCGCCAAGCCCGACGAGACAATCATCGCAACGGTCACCGTGCGCAATTCCGGCAAACGGGACAGCGATGAGGTCGTTCAGCTTTATGCCACCGCCATCAAACCTCCCGTCTCGATGCCGCTCCGCCAGTTGATCGGCTTCAAGCGCGAAACGATCAAGGCGGGTGAAACAAAAACGGTCGAAATCGCCGTTCCTGCCCAATTGCTGCGCCGTTGGGACGATGTTGCAAAGCGCTATGTGGTTGACCCAGGTGCTTACCGCATTGCTGCCGGCCCGGCGTCCGACCAGGCGCCGCTGGATGCCGAGTTGGTCATCGTCTCGAGTAAATGAGCCAGGAGAAGAGCGTGTGACGAAGCATTTGAGTTTGCTTGTCACACGGGTCGGTGCCGGTCTGTATGGCCTGCAGGAACAGAAATTCCGTTGGCCGCTCGAGATTTTGGCGAATCCAGCGCGATGATCGTGGTATACGGCTTTGTCTTGCTTTATGACGTCAGCTAATACCAAAAGCAGCTTGCTTTTGGATTTTAGGAGAGGGGCACAGCGCGTCCCGCCTGTGTGCTCCTTGGTTCCAATGGGAATCGGTGGCGAGCAAGTAGACCAGTGTCTACACGGCCGAGACGGCCATGCCCCCTTCTCTTGCGGCTTTAAAGTCTAATTTCAAAGAGACAATGGTATAAGACTTTTTGCATTCAATCTCCCCTCTGTGTCCTCTGTGCTCTCTGTGTCCTCTGTGGTTAAACTGGGTTGCGCTGGTTCCTCAACGCGACATGAAACCCACGAGCAGTCGTGTGAGAATCGTTTCATCGGTTCCCTGACCACTGATGAGTTGCCAATTTGCTTCCGCACAACTGTGGAAAGCTTTTTGGAGATCTTCGAGCGCGTAGTGGGAAGCGCTACGCGCAGCGACACCAAGCCCGTAAGTATTGATTCCGCCATCTTTTTTACGAGGCAGATAATCGGTTTCAGAATCGGGTAATTTGTTCAACACCCCCGCAAAAAACTGGGGTTCGGCAGGCGGGTGGAGCTTATGCCTGACGAGGAGATTCTTGGCGAGATGCAGATTTCGCACCGTCGGGACGATGGATGCCAGAAGGATGCCGACCCCCTTCTCTCCTTGCGCCAACAACTGCTGGAGCGTCTCCAACGCCAGCGGAAGATCACGCGCGGATATTGCGTTTCCGATATCAAAGATTCCGCTTTCGCGCGTTGCAGATACCATTTCCCGGATGTCCCTCGCCTCGATAGGATGCCCAGTCCCGAAGGCCGTCTCGAGTTTGTCGAGTTCGTTATTGAGTTGACCGGAATCCAACCCCACCCGCGCTGCAAGGACCTCGATGGCCTCACGCGAAATTTTCAGCCCTCGTGAACGAATGTGCTGCGCCGTCCAAGAGATGACTTCCTCTTCCCCCGCACGGAATCCCAAGTCCGGCTTGTCGTGCAGTTCGGTCACACCTGCCTTGGTGAGTCGCTTGTAGGCGCTGCGGCGCTTGTCGGGCTTGACCGCACTCACCAAAAAAATCACCCCGTTTGACATTCCAGCATCAATGAAGTCGCAAAGCTTCTCGAGTTGAGCGAGGACGCTTTCCGAACCGCCAGTCACCGTGTCGGCCAAAAAGGTCGCACTTTTTAACCACACGAGCTTGCTGCCGCCGAGGAAGGGGAGAGTCGCCAAGGCCTGCAATGTTTCCTGCAATCGGGACACAGCCGCATCCACGGTTTCCACCCCCCCGTCGATGACCTCCAACCCGAAGGCATCCGCGCCCGGAGCCAGCTTCTCAGCCAGCGCGCTAGCCGCCTTCTTCACAGCGGCATCATCCGATCCGGCGATAAAATACACGGAGGAACTGGTTTTTTTGGCGGGCATGGGATGGTTGGAATCGTTGAAAGTGCGAGCATGATCTGTTGAGGATGGAATTGCAAATCCGGGAAATTCCCGCACCAAAATGAAATTTTATTTGGTCAGCGCCCGCCTCCCTTGCGTAACCTCATTCCAGTATGTCCACACCACACATCAAACTGTTCATTCCGGGTCCGGTCGAAGTGTCTGAAAAAACCTTCCGCGCTATGTGCGCTCCCATGATTGGCCATAGGGGATCCGAATTCAAAAAACTCTACGCCGGCATCCAACCCCGCCTGCAAACCCTTTTCGGCACAACACGTCCTGTTTTTCTTTCCACCTCGTCAGCCTGGGGAGTGATGGAGGGGTCCATCCGCAACCTCACCACCAAAAAAGTCCTCAATGCCGCCTGCGGTGCCTTTTCGGACAAATGGGTGGAAGTCAGCAAACGCTGCGGTAAGGAAGCCGTCGCTCTACAAGTGCCGTGGGGCGAAGCGATCAAACCCGAGATGGTGCGCGAAAAGCTCGCCGAAGGTGGCTTTGATACATTCACCCTCATTCACAACGAAACCTCTTGCGGCGTTCGCAACCCGCTCCCCGAGATTGCCGCCGTGTTGCGCGAGTTTCCTGACGTGATGTTCGTCGTTGATTCTGTGTCTTCCTTTTCGACCCAGCCGATCCCGATGGACGAGCTCGGCATCGACGTCCTTCTCACAGGCAGCCAAAAAGCCCTCGCTATGCCTCCCGGCCTCGCTCTCTTTGCTGTTTCCGAACGCGCCATGAAACGCGCGGAATCCATCTCGGATCGTGGCTACTACTTCGACTTCGTAGAATTTGCCAAAAACCAAGAGCAAGATATGACCCCGAGCACGCCAGTGATTCCGCTCATCAACGCTCTAGAATCCAAGCTCGACGATATTTTCACCGAGGGCGTCGAAGCCCGCCATGCCCGTCATGCCGCACTCAATGCCCAAGTCCACGACTGGGTTCGCTCGCGCGGATTCGAGTTCTTCGCTCCCGAAGGCTACCGATCCCTCTCGCTCACTTGCGTTAAAAACAACCGCGACATCGACGTGGCGGCTTGGATCAAACGCCTCCGCGAGAAGCATCGCTTCGTCATCGACGGCGGCTACGGCAAGATCAAAGGAAAAACATTCCGCATCTCGAACATGGGCGACGAAACGTCATCCACGATTGCCGAGCTCCTCTCCGCTCTCGACGACACGCTCGAGTAGAGCAATCCGGCCGTCAGCAGGTTATTACTATTCGGGCTGTAGAAGACCCTTATGCGCGCCGTCACAAAACGGCGCGTTTTGGGATTGCTTGCATTGGCAAAGCCAAGCCGGACCGGTCTTTTCTGCCGTGAATTTCTGCGGTGTGAATCCCTTGCCTTTGTGTGATCCATCACAGAAAGGCTGCGTCGCGGAAAGTCCGCAGGTGCAAAACCAATAGTCCTTGCCAGCCTCGAGTTCAACTTTAGCAGGGGCGGTAGCAGCAATGTGTGGCGTGGGATTCATGTGTGGAAGTGTGACTTTGCGCCTCACGTTTGGCAATGCATCTTGGCGAATAGAAGGGACCAAAAGCAAAATAATACATTATTTGAAACATTATTCTTGACAATCATAATAATTACCCCATTTTGTGACGATGAAGCTGGCCTTTACCAATCGGGTCCGGGAGTTGAATGAGCTTGATACCGCGGCGCGGGCGGGTGGGTTGGTGGTGCTTTTTGGTCGGCGGCGTGTCGGTAAGACGCGACTACTCACCCATTGGCTGGAAAAACGGGCCGGGGTTTACAGCCAGGCCATCGAAGCGGCCGCGCCGATTCAGATTGAGCAAACCGTGCGCGACATTGGAACCGCTCTTCCCGCAGGCATCCAGCCCAAGACTTGGATGGAATTTTTTGAACTTCTGCGCTACGGCCCGAAAGGAACCGTGCTTTGCCTAGATGAATTTCCCTATTTGGCCAACTCTGACGCCTCATTGCCGAGTGTAGTGCAGCGTTGGCTCGACCACTACCGTCCGGAGGGATTCACGCTGGTGCTGTCTGGCTCCAGCACGGGAGCGATGAACGATTGTTTCCTGAACCGTGCCGCGCCGCTCTACCAGCGTGCACGCAAACTCATCCACTTGGAGCCGATGGATTACGCCGCCTTTTGCGAGGCGTGCGGTTTGGACCGCTCGAACCAAGAGTCCTTCACCCTCTACGCGCTTGTGGGAGGGATTCCGAAATACTGGGAATTTGTCGAAGCCGGAGCCACGGCGTTGGATTTGGCAGAGGAGCTGTTCTTCGGGCCATCGGCCTTTCTGGAGGACGAGCCATTGCGCATCCTCCGCGAGGAGCGGATCGCCGGCCTAACACCTTTATCCGTGCTGGAAGCGGTCGGTCGCGGTGCATCGAAGACATCCGAGATCGCCGCCCGGTTGGGAACAGCCCAAACGAACCTCGGACGCACCCTTCAGCAGCTCCTTGACGCTTCCCTGCTCGAACGCGAAATCCCCTTTGGCGAAAGCCTGCGAACGACCAAGAAAACGCTCTATCGCATCGGCGATCCCGCCCTCCGGTTTTGGTTCCGCGTTTACTCCTCGCAGCGAAGCCTCTGGCGCCGCCTTGCCGTTGAAGAAAAAATAAAGTTTCTGCACGACCATGCCGCAACAGTTTTTGAAGACTACTGCCGATCACGGCATGCCGATGCATCGCGATATTGGGAAGCGGGAGCGGAATTCGACTTCGTGCGCCAAGATGACAAACAATTCATGGTCTCCGAGGTGAAATTTAAATCCCTCTCGCCTCAAGATCGCATAGGTTTGAAAAAACAAATCTCCGCCAAGTGGGAAAAAACCCGCCTCAGCCGCCAACTCCCCGCCTATACAATCGAGATTCTGGACATCTCCACGCTGACAGATGGCTGAATGAGGAAAAAATGAGCCAGGTCATGTGAAAAAGGTCTTTACGATCCGCCGAGGGTCGCAATCATTTCCGGCCATGAGCGATAAACAGCAGACCGCAGTGACTCCCCGTAGGGATGAAGATTTTCCGGAATGGTATCAGCAGGTGATTAAGGCCTCGGATTTGGCCGAGAACTCGGAGGTGCGCGGGTGCATGGTCATCAAGCCTTGGGGTTACGCGCTCTGGGAGCGGATGCAACGCGTGCTGGATGGCATGTTCAAAGCCACAGGCCATCGTAACGCGTATTTCCCATTGTTCATTCCACTGAGCTATCTCGAAAAAGAGGCGGCCCACGTGGAAGGGTTCGCTAAGGAATGCGCGGTCGTGACTCATCACCGCCTTGAAGCGAAAGATGGAAAACTCGTGCCTGCTGGGCAGCTTTCGGAACCGCTCGTGGTTCGACCCACGTCAGAAACCATCATCGGTGCGGCTTATGCGCGATGGGTGAAATCCTGGCGCGATCTTCCCATCCTTCTCAATCAATGGGCCAACGTCGTCCGCTGGGAGATGCGTCCGCGTCTTTTCTTGCGCACCGCCGAGTTCTTGTGGCAGGAGGGCCATACCGCCCACGAAACACGCGAGGAGGCCGAGGTGGAGACGATGAAAATGCTGCGCGTCTATGAGACGTTCGCACGCGACTTCCTGGCCCTCCCCGTATTGTGCGGCGAGAAGAGCGAGAGCGAACGATTCCCTGGTGCCGTGCAGACCTACTGCATTGAGGCCATGGTTCAGGATCGCAAGGCGATCCAAGCAGGAACATCGCACTTCTTGGGTCAGAATTTTTCGAAGGCTTCGGGAATCCAATTTCAATCGCGCGCCGGCCAACTCGAGCACGCTTGGACGACCAGTTGGGGCGTGAGCACACGCCTCATCGGCACGCTCATCATGATGCATTCCGATGACGATGGATTGGTCGTACCTCCGCGCATCGCTGATACCCACGTTGTCATTGTTCCGATCACTCCAAAAGAGGACGGCAAAGCCGCTATCATTGAAGCAGCCGAGTCGCTTGCAGCCTCGCTCCGAGCGATAAGCTACCATGGTGCGCCATTGGGCGTGGAAGTCGACAACCGCGACCTCGGCGGCGGAGTTAAAAATTGGGAATGGATCAAAAAAGGCGTTCCCATTCGTATCGAGATCGGCCCGCGCGACCTCGCGCAGGGAACCGCCGCCGTCGCTCGCCGGGATCGCGGACCTAAGGAAAAAGCCTTTTTGCCGCTCGCGGAAATACCCGCCACAGCCCCTCAAATCCTCGATGAGATCCAATCTGCCCTCCTCGAACGCGCAACAACCTTCCGCGATGCGAACACGCGGCAGATCGATACGAAGGAAGAATTTTACCAGTTCTTCACTCCATCGAATGCCGCCAAACCCGAGATTCACGGCGGCTTCGCGCTCACCCATTGGAACGGCAGCGCGACCGTAGAGGAGCAGATCAAAACCGATCTCAAGGTCACGATCCGCTGCATTCCCTTTGTTGATGCCCCTGAAGCAGGCACCTGTCCGTTCACGGGAGAACCCAGTCGCCAGCGCGTCATTTGGGCAAAGTCCTACTAAATTGCAATCAACCCGTGACGCGGGATGGCTGTGCGTGTAGTGATAGTAAATGAACAAGAAGACTTTTGCGGAATTGGGCGTCTCGCCCGAGATTTTAAAGGCCATCAGCGATCTCGGATTTGAGGAACCCTCGCCGATCCAAGCATCGGCTATTCCCGTGCTGCTTGAGGGTCACGATGTCGTTGGACAATCCCAAACAGGCTCTGGAAAAACGGCCGCATTTGCTATTCCCGCGATTGAACTTTGCCAAGCCGCGGATCGCTCCGTTCAAGTCCTGATCCTCTGTCCGACACGTGAGTTGGCGACACAGGTCGCTGATGAAGTTCATAAACTCACCGCCCACAAACGCGGCATTCACGCCGTACCCATCTACGGTGGCGCCTCCTATGAGCGTCAGTTTTTCGAACTCAAAAAAGGCGTTCAAATCGTCATCGGCACGCCCGGTCGCCTGATGGACCACATGGATCGCGGCACACTCGATCTCAGCAATGTCAAAATGGTCATCCTCGATGAGGCCGACCGAATGCTGGACATGGGCTTCCGCGAAGACATTGAAAAAATCCTTCGCTCAACCCCCACGGAACG
>CAIWSO010000523.1 GCA_903915315.1 uncultured Spartobacteria bacterium
TTCGATGCGAAATGGGCCAGCGTGGTCCTTGGGATCAAATGTAAAACTATTCATTCGGGACCAGTTCACCTCAGACGCGATGGTGTTCACGACCGCTCCGGACTCATCGTGAATCACGATGCGATAGTGGCCCACCGGATAGATCGGTGCGGTGCGGATGGCGATGGGAATCTTGCTCTCGATGTTCATCCCCTTGGGGTTGATGTCCGTGACATGCACCCACTGCGGTTCCGTGCCTTCACGCTTCGGCAGAAAGACGTTTTGAAGGAATCGCACCTCGGTGCCTTGATCGAATGAGACGGCCGCTTTTTCGACAGACATCGGCGGGACCTCGAGAGCGGCCACGACGGTTTTTGCCATCACCTCGGCGCCAAGCGCGTTGGGATGGACCTGATCGTCATAGAACGCCTTTTGATGATCGAGGGCACGATGCGTGTCAGCGAGATGACAGCGGTAGCGAGCGGCAATCTCCTGCAAGGCGATGTTCGCCTCTCCGATCCACGCGTCTGGGTTTTCCGGCCAGCGAAAGTCGGCAATCACGGTCATGACAACGATCGGCATCCGAGGCTTCGCTGCTCGCAGTGCAGCAACGAGGGCATCGTAACGAGCCGCGAATTCCGCAACGGAGAAGCCCCAATATTGATCGTTTACGCCCCACTGAATGACCACCGCATCAGGGTTTTGCTTCAGCACGCTTTCGGAATACCCAGCTTCTTGCTGGCATAGGGCACGCCCGCTTTTTCCCAGGTTGATCTCTGTGATGCCAGGATGCTTGCCCGCCAACAATCTTGTTGCGACCGAGGCATACCGATCCCGCGCTTTTTCTTTGACGCCGACGCCTTCCGTGATGCTATCGCCCAAGAACGCGATACGAGTGATAGCGGAATCAGACGCCTTCTTTTCTGGCATCTGGGCTACTGTCACGTTCCCGCTGGAGGGCTTCATTATTTTTGCCGCCGGCGCGCCAAGCCCCACCTCGGTCGATGCCAAGAGAAGAATCAAACTATTCAATAGGTATGCAGATTTCATTTGATAGGGGTGAATAACTTTTAAGTTGTAAAACTTATGCCGACGCCTGTCAGCCTAGCCATTTGGCCATTTTCTGATCCCGATCTCGGAATGACTTTCCGTCAAGCTTGCTGTGTGCCTCAGTATTGATGAGCCTCTGATACCACAAGCAGCTTGCCTTTAGATTTTAGGATAGGGGCACAGCGCGTCTCTCGCCGCAAGCCTCTCACGGAGACACCAAGACACGGAGAAAAGTTCCTGCTCGGAACGCCGACGTCCTCGTCGGCATCATCGCCTCTCCGCGATGACTCTACGGAAACCCCGCGAAACCCAATTCCTCAAAATACGGTGCCATTTCTTGCGCTTGCTGGATTCAATCGCATCGCTCCCGATCAGGATACCGGCATGGATCTGTATGAGCCTTGGATCACTGCGCTGGGGTTGTTCAATGCAGGGGGGTGAGTTTCGGGGGGGGCATCTCAGGAATCAATTCCTGACGTCAA
>CAIWSO010000524.1 GCA_903915315.1 uncultured Spartobacteria bacterium
AGGCTTCTGCCCTCGACTACAAGCGATAGACTCCATCGCATCGACGCGCACGGTAAGCCAGAGCAGAAGTTTTGTGGTTTACTCTCCAGATCGAACCATACGCAACCGCCTAGCGAGAACTGCAGATGAAGCCCTCGCCATTTGGAATAAAACCATCAAGTCCGAGATCCCATCTGCAGCGCCGATCATCATTCAAGATCTCACCAAAAAATCCCTCCCCCGCAGCACGCCTCCCGTCACGAACTTCCTCTTCGAGACCGATGGCGGCGGAATGAAAATCCAAGTCGATATCGCGTCTCCTTCCGCCCTCGAAAATGGCGATTTTGAAATCTCACTAGTCCGCGCCCTAGCCCTCCATGCCATTCACAAAAATCATCCCCCGCGCGCCGGAAACAAAACCACAGAACCTCCAGAGTGGCTTGTATTCGGAATGGCCGAGCATTTCCAACGCGAAAAGGGAAATCCCCCTGAAGGTGTATACTCTGCCCTCATCACATCCAAACGCCCCCCAAACTTCGATGAGTTCCTTCACGAAAAACCATCCCGTCTCGATAAAGTGTCTCTCCTTTTATACCGAGCCAAAGCCCTCGCCATGGTGAAAATGTTGGGGAAACTCCCGAACTCGCGCAACCAGTTGACCGCTTACCTTGAGTCCCTCCCGAGTTCCGACAGATCAATTCCATCTCTGATCGCCTTTTTTCCCGCGCTGCAAAAAGACCCCACCGAAATGGGAAAAAGGTGGACGCTCGAAATCGCCCAGAATTCCCTGCCCCAGCAATTTCTGTCCCTCAGTGTTTCCGAAACCGACAAAGAACTTTCGAACATCCTCGCCCAAGCCACCCCTAACCGCTCACCGTCGCAGCCCTCCCCACCCTTAGCTGATGCCCTAATGGAATCGGCACGAGGCAGAGGTGGCGCATTTCTTATGCAGCAGGCCGCCGCCCAGTTCCTCAACTTGGACTTCCGCGCACATCCTCTTCTTAGGCCCATCGTGAAGGAATACTACAGCATTGCTTCCAGCCTTGCGCGAAAACCCAAAACCAAACTCGCGGATAAAATCACCGACATCGAAAAGCTCCGAGCTCAGTTGCTGGTAAAAATGGACAAGATTACAGATTATTTAAACTGGTATGAAGCCACACAAATGGAATCCACGGGCACCCCGCTCCTCGATTCTCTCAGCACCCCAGACATCCCTAAACGCACAGACCCCATCACACTCCATCTCGACAGCATCGAAGCCCGGGGCTGGAAGTAATACTGATGGCTTTTAAATTTTAGCGAACCGATTTCACTTGTAGCGGCGTCTCTAGGAGCGCCGAATCGCTCCCCCATCGGTGTTCGCAGACCGCCGCTACAGCATGAGTCAAAAAGCATTCTAGCTTTGGTATAACTCAAGATTTTTTCGACCTATCACCAAAAACTAACCCTCCCGAATACGAGGATTCGGCAGAGCGAACCTCCCAAGCAAGGCCATTTTCCCTGTTTGACTAAAAAGTAAGAATTCTTACATTAAAAGTATGAATGCCGTTCTTTCTGAAAAAGGTCAAATCACGATACCCAAGGCGATCCGTGATGGCTTAGGGCTGGTTCCAGGGTCTGTTTTAGATTTTCAAACGGCGCAGGGGCGGATTGTTGTTAGCAAGGTTTTAGCTCAAGACCCCATCCAATCTTGGCGGGGAAAAGGCAAGTTGC
>CAIWSO010000525.1 GCA_903915315.1 uncultured Spartobacteria bacterium
CACACAAGATCGCCAAGTTTCTTTTGGAACATGCGATGCCATAAGTTTGGCAACCTCGACCACCTCACATCCCTTGCTGGAATTACTGGGTCGCTTTCGGAATAAAGCCAAGCAAGCGGATCTGTGAAAAACTCGTTGCGACGGAATACAATTCCTGTCCCTTACTATCCTTCTCTCCCGCCGCCGCATACTTGCTCGCATCCGTAGTCACAACCCAAGTGCTATCTTTTTTCAACTGAAAGGCAAAGACGGGCAGATGACCCGTCTGCGGCCATGGAATGAGAACTGTGGAGCGACTTAAATCCGAATCAAGGGCGGCTTCCCTAGGAATCGCATCAGATTCGATGCATTGGTCCAAGGTGCGAGTTTCGGAAGATCCCGCCGGGAAGACCATTTCGCCGCCGGAAGTTTTATCCGCCCAGTCCGGACATTGTTTTTTCAAAGCATCAAAAGCTCCGAACGAGATGTAATAGCGCCACCACACGCCATGCCCCGAAATCACTCCCAAACGCGGAATAACGACCGCGACTATGTAATTGCGAGTTTCTTTACCTCCCGCCTGACCGAAACGAATGAGTGTTTTATCCCTCGGCAAAAGCGCCGGATTCATTCCTGCAGTTGGAAAATCATCACGTCCAAACGTGAGGCCCATCGCATAACGATTGGGATTCTGACCCTCTTCGGCAAAGGCCATCCAGCCACCCGTATTGGCTGCAGAGTCCAACGCCCCATCGTGGGCTGCTCCGAAACGGGGCAGTGGATTGAGCCACTTCGCCGTGCCGCGCTCGCTTTTATCTGCAATCCATAACTCACCCAACGCCGTTTGCCTTACACCACCCCAAGGCGTATTCAGCCAGAGATAATCGCGTTTTCCAAAGTCGAACAATCCACTGGTCACTTCGACAACACCAGGCGCAACGAAACGATAACGGGTGTAATACAGAACCTCTGAAACCAAAGTGCTCGTCAGCTGGGGCACAATGCCCCAAGACAGCATCGTAAAGGACTTGTCCTCTGGAGACCAAGACTGCGCCAAGCAAGGCGCGTAGAAGGGAGGTTCCTCTGGCTTCACATAGCAACCGGACTGATGCACAAAGACCTTATTGGGATCGCTCGTCACTGCGACAGCCTGCCAGACTTCATCATTCCACGGACTGACTGTCTTGTGATTCGCGTGTCTCCATTGAGGTGGAACCAACTCCCCCACCTTAGACTGGATTGAATAAAGATGCCCTCCCTTGCCAACGCGTAGCTCGATGGGGTTCCCTTGCTGATCCACCGTGTGAAAGGAACGAAGAAAGACGGACTCCTCCGAGCAGGTCGTCGACCACGGGCCTTTGGATGGAGCAAAGTCGGTGGTCGTGGAAACCGCAAAGTCCGTCTTCGGCAGATCTGGAGAGGAAGGCAGCACAGAAAGCATCTGCTCCTGAAATAGAGAACCAGCAGCATGTGTTGAGGGAGTTTCCGCCGCATGAATCGACGGCAAGCTGACAAGCAGCACAATGGCGAGGCAGGGCGTCTTCATAGATGGTGTCATTTCTAGGCCCGCTTGCGCTCATGTAACAACCTAGATTTATAAAAACTGGTCAATGGATCAGGAGAAGTTGGAAAAACTACCACTCTGCCCAGCCCGAAAATCTTGGGATCACCCAGCCCAACCAGAACGAAAAAATGATCCAAGATCCGAAGTTGAGTAGGATTCCCGAACGAATCATCTGCGACATGGAAACGTAGCCACTGCTGAAGACGATGGCATTCGGGGGCGTGGAAACTGGGAGCATAAATCCACAACTGCTCGCCAAAGCGATGCCCGCCAAAAGCGGCAAGGGGGGCAGATTCAATCCTGCCGCGAGAGCCGCACCTACAGGCAAGAACGCCGATGTCGTCGCCGTATTGCTAGTGAGCTCTGCTAGGCAAATGATGATGAATAAAATCGAGCACACCACTGCGGGCGCGGGAAGCGAAGCGGCTTGATGGGCGAATGAACCGATCCAAGCCGCGAGTCCGTTTGTATGAATGGCCGCAGCCAGACTCAAACCACCTCCGATCAAAAGCAACACGTCGAAAGGGATTTTTTTGAGCGTTTCTTGATCGAGGATGGACGAACTCCAAGCGCGATCGAGAGGCAGAAAAAACAGGGCTATTCCCCCCGCCATCGAAATCGTGGCATCCGTCAACCAAGGAACCCAGGACTGCAAAAACCCTCGTGCGAGCCACAGACCCGCTGTCGCAAAAAAAACCACCATTACACCGAGTTCGCCTACACTCATTGGCCCAAGGCTCCCCGTCTCGACTCTCAACAAATCTCCTGCATCTTCAACTGCGTTTCCCTTAATGCGAAATGCCAACTTCGTGAGAACCAACCAAGCAAGCCCTAGTGAAATCAAGACAGGCGGAAGAGCCAGAAGCATCCATCCAAGGAAACTGATCGTGACCCCATAATTTTCCAACATGAAACCCGCCAAAATCGCATTCGGCGCAGTGCCAACAAGCGTCGACATACCCCCGATACTGGAACCATAAGCCACCGTGAGCACGAGTGCAGGCGCAAAACTCGTATCGTTCTGCGCACGAAAAAGCACGATCACCGAAATCGCTATCGGCAACATCATCAAAGCGACCGCGGTGTTGCTCACCCACATAGAAAGAAAAGCCGAAGCAACGAGAAAACCAGCTATGAGAGCGGACTGACGAGTGCCAGCGAGGGAGATGATTTTTAGTGCGATGCGCTTATGGAGACAGCTTCGCTGAAGTCCATTTGCAATCAGGATGCCACCCAGAAACAAAAATATCACCGGATTTGCATACGGAGCGGCAGCCACGGTCACATTGCAGATCCCCGCAAACGGAAAAAGAACCACGGGCAACAGCGCCGTAACAGCAAAGGGAATCGCTTCCGAAATCCAAAGAAACGCCATGAGAGTGCTCACCCCCAGCGTGTGCCAACCCGCCACAGACAAACCCGTCGGCGGTGAAGAAAAAAGCGTGTAACAAAAAAAGGACAACCCTAGGAAGACCGATACTCGAGTGAGGAGCGCTTGAAAGTTCATCAAATGAAAACGACGCAAAAGCCGTTAACGCGTCCTATACGAAAAAAACCAATCCCCCCTCCCCCAAACGGCGCACAAATGAAAATGCGCCGTCTTATTCCGCGACTACTGCGGCGGGTATTGAGGCGGATAAGGCTGCCGATAAGACTGCGGCGCAGGTTGTTGGGGTTGCTGCGGCGGCGTCATGTATTGAGGCGGGCGCATAGATTGAACGCGCATCCACTCGGCATCTACCAAATCCTCAAAAAGTTGAGAGATCGAGCGACGGCGAAGCGTGCTGAGCTCGTCGGCAAACGCACGGATCTCTGGGTGGACGGTGAGATTCAGTTTTCCACGAAGTTGTTTGTTGGATATAGGTCTCGGCATAGATGGAGTGCTAAGCCATTTTTTCTTGCATAGCAATAAGGTAATTACCTACTTGCGTGTTTTATTTGCCAACTGAGGGACGGGCGGAATGTGTTTGAAAGCGACGACCGACAAGGGGGGTAAATTGATTTTGATCGAGTGGGGTTGATTCTGCCAACTCCAATTCCCACAAGCATTGACGCCTCCGTAGTTTCCTACATTGGAACCCCCATAGGTGGAGGAATCCGAGTTGAGGATTTCCTCGTAGAATCCGGTCGCATTCACGCCAACGCGGTATCCTTCACGCACGACAGGAGTCGCATTGACGATGAAAACGATCGTCGCTCCCGTGCGGGATTTTCGCATGAACGACCAGACCGTGTTGTCAGCATCGTTGAAATCGATCCACTCAAAACCTTCATAACTATCATCACATTCGTAGAACGAGGGTTCGTGAGTGTAGAGCCAGTTGAGGTGCTGGACCAAGCGGCGGAGGCCATCGTTTAAGGGGGATTGAGTGAGGTGCCAGTCCAAGCTGAAGGCATGCTTCCACTCGGCAAACTGCCCGAACTCGATGCCTTGAAAAATGAGCTTCTTTCCAGGATGCGCCCACATCCATGACAGGAACATCCGGCAGTTGGCGAATTTTTGCCAGTAGTCGCCGGGCATTTTATCGATGAGCGATCCCTTGCCGTGAACGACTTCATCGTGGCTGAGAACAAGAATAAAATGCTCCTGAAAGGCATAGAGCATCGAGAACGTGACATCACTCTGGTGGTAGCGCCGATGGATGGGCTCTTTGCTGATGTAGCGCAGGCTGTCATTCATCCAGCCCATATTCCACTTGTAGCCGAAACCGAGCCCGTTGTTGTAGGTCGGATGCGATACACCGGGATAGGACGTGGACTCCTCCGCAATCATGGCCACGCCAGGGAAGCGCTCGTAGGAGACTTCGTTGCAGCGCTTGAGGAAGCTGATGGCTTCTAGGTTCTCGCGTCCACCAAAGCAATTCGGGATCCACTCGCCTTCCTTGCGGGAATAATCGAGATAGAGCATCGAGGCGACAGCATCCACGCGCAATCCATCAATGTGGAACTCATCCATCCAGTAAAGCGCATTGCCGATGAGGAAATTTTTTACCTCATTGCGACCATAGTTGAAGATGAGCGTGCCCCAGTCCTGATGCTCTCCGAGGCGGGGATCTTCGTGCTCGAAGAGGCAGGTTCCATCGAAGCGCGCGAGGCCATGGGCATCCTTAGGAAAGTGACCGGGCACCCAGTCGAGTATGACGCCGATACCTTCTTGGTGACAGCGATCGACAAAGTTGCGGAACTCGTCAGGGTTTCCAAACCGGCTCGTGGGAGCGTAGTAATTCACGACCTGATATCCCCAAGATCCATCAAAGGGATGCTCCATCACGGGCATGAGTTCAATGTGGGTGAATCCCATTTCCTTGACGTAAGGGATCAAGCGGTCGCCCAGCTCGAGGTAGCTCAAGCTACGGTCGCCATCCTCCGTGATACGCTGCCAAGAACCGATATGCACCTCATAGATGCTCATCGGGCTGTTGTAGGGATCAATCTTCGGACGATTTTCGATCCAAGCCTGGTCATTCCATTGGTAGCGGGAGAGATCAAAAACAATGCACCCTGTGCTCGTGCCATGCTGTGCGAAAAAGGCGTAGGGATCGGTTTTAAGAAAAACATCTCCGACTTCGCTACGAATCTCGAATTTGTAATGAGAACCCTCGTGCACGCCGGGCAGAAAGATTTCCCAGACTCCTGAAGGCGTGAGCTTGCGCATCGGATGGATGCGACCATCCCAGTTATTAAAATCGCCGACCACACTCACGCGTTGAGCGGAGGGCGCCCAGACCGCAAAATGCACACCCGGCACGTCGTCAATGACCTTCACGTGAGCGCCGAGTTTTTTGTAGATGTCGTAGTGCGTGCCTTCGTTGAAAAGGTAAATATCGATCTCTCCGAGAACGGGAGGAAAAGCATAAGGGTCGCGCTCCCGCCAAGTGCTTCCATCATGACCGGTCAGTTCAAGCTGGTATCCCCCACCCTCCTTGAAATCGGCTATAACGCTTTCGAAGAGTCCATTACCATCAGCGGGCGAAAGCGGATGCTTTTTAGATGGGTTTGCATCCAAAATAATCGCCACCTGCTGGACGTCGGGCCGAAGAACTCGCGCGACCCAGCGACCATCGACTTGGCGGACACCCAGAATGCGAAAGGGATCGCAATGCCGCGCTTCGATCAAAGGATAATAATCATCATCGGAAAGGAGGGAGTGCTTCATCGAAAACTATGCTTATTGACTCCCATGCGAAATGAACAGATTTAACTCGCACCAAATGATGGGGTATACCCCCCAAAGGCAAAGCCCTTTAGATCAACGATAGTTTTAAATGGGCCTCAAGGCAAAAATCAGCGAAGAATACACTCCAAGTCGAATCCATCCGCTATGGCACGTCCCAACCCACCATCCGCTGAGTCGCAGAGCCAATTTCCTTTAATGGAGGAAATGCACGGGCCATTGAGCGACCGGGCGGCCCTTGCCGAGTCGCAACGATGCCTCTACTGCTATGATGCACCTTGCATTCATGCCTGCCCCACGGGCATTGACGTTCCCACATTCGTCAAAAAAATCTCCACTGGCGATGTCACGGGCGCTGCGAAAACGATCCTCACAGCCAACATCCTCGGAGCAAGTTGCGCCCGCGTCTGCCCCACTGAGGTCCTCTGCGAAGGGGCCTGCGTTCTCGGACATGAATATGAACCCATCCAAATCGGCCTCCTGCAACGTCACGCAACCGATTTTGTCACGGCTCGGGGAATTTCCGTTTTGGACTCGCCAGCCCAAGCCAACGGTTTCCGTGTAGCGATCATTGGGGCTGGCCCTGCTGGTCTCGGCTGTGCGGCGGACCTCGCCGCCCTCGGCCATCGGGTTGTGATTTTTGAGAAGGAGGCGTTGGCGGGCGGGCTGAATACACGCGGTGTCGCTTATTACAAAATGAAGCCCCAAGTGAGCCTCGATGAAGTCCGGTTGGTGGAGTCGCTCGGGGTCGAAATCCGAACAGGCGTAAATGTCGGCAAGGATCTCCATGCCGATGAACTGCTCTCCGAATACGATGCCATTTTCGTCGCTATCGGCCTTGGCGGTGGATCCCGCCTCGGTGTCCCGGGGGAAGTCGGCGCCGGAGTGAGAGCTGCCCTAGATTTCATTCGGGACATTCATGAGATGCCGCTCGAGAGCGTCTCCGTTAGGAAGACCGTGCTCGTCATCGGTGGCGGGAATACAGCCATCGATGCGGTGAGTCAGGCCAAGAGACTCGGAGCGTCATCCGCAACCCTCGCCTATCGCCGCAAAGAAGAGCAAATGAACGCGTATGCGTTCGAAGTCGCGCAGGCCCGCGCCGCCGACTGCCGCCTGATTTTTGAGGCCAACCCTCGCGAAGTCGTTCGAAATGACGAAGGCAACCTGACCGGCGTCCGATTTACCCACGCCAGCAGCGGCATGGAGTGGATCGAACCGTGCGACCAACTACTCCTCGCCATCGGACAACCCAAGCAGGACCAATTACTCAAGAGCCTGTTCCCCGCTCTGGCACTGAATGCGAGGGGCTGCGTGCTCACGGACCCCCTCACCGCACGCACCAGCATCCACAAGGTTTTTGCGGGAGGCGATTGTGCCAATGGCGGAATGGAAGTCGTCAACGCCGTCGGCGAAGGAAAAAAGGCAGCCATGGCAATCCACCACATGCTGACGGGAAAACCCGCCGTTCCAAAACTACAAGCTTCCCGTTCCGGGATCGCCCGCCCCGCCGCTGGGGCCGGCCTTTGGAATCCTATCCGCTCCGCTACCCACTAATTTTCCACATGGCCGATCTCTCCGTCATCTTCGCTGGCATCCCTTCACCGAATCCCTTCTGGCTTGCCTCTGGGCCGCCCACGAACACCGCTTACCAAGCCCACAGGGCCTTCGAAGCGGGATGGGGCGGCATCGTTTGGAAAACGATCGGGGACCCAACACCGAACGTGTCCTCCCGATATTCCGCTCTTCACTTGGGAGGCTCGCGCATGGTCGGCTTCAACAACATTGAGCTCATCAGCGACCGCGCGCCCGAAACGAATTTTCGTGAACTGAGAGAAGTCAAGGATCGCTGGCCGGATCGTGCCCTCATTGCTTCGCTGATGACTGATACCCGAGAGCATTGGCATGACCTCATCCGCCGCGCTGAGGACACCGGCGTCGATGGGATAGAATTGAACTTCGGTTGCCCTCACGGGATGTGCGAACGAGGCATGGGGTCAGCCGTCGGTCAAAATCCCGATGTTGCGGAAAAAATCACCGCTTGGGTAATGGAAGTCGCCACCAAGCCCGTCATCGTCAAGCTAACGCCAAATATCACGAACATCGTTCACGCCGCCCTCGCGG
>CAIWSO010000526.1 GCA_903915315.1 uncultured Spartobacteria bacterium
CGACCATGTATTCGGTGAAAACTGTCCTGAAAGACGGCGAACGGATTTTGGATGAAACGCTCACCCCAGCTGGATTTCGCACACTGCGCTACGATGCTGCGAGCGGCTTTCACATCAACGACAAGCCGCTCAAAATCCAAGGTGTGTGCGTCCACCAAGACCACGCCGGAGTCGGTGTGGCGATGCCCGATGCGATGTGGGAATTTCGGGTTCGCAAACTCAAGGAAATGGGAGTGAATGCCATTCGTTGCTCGCACCATCCGCCTGCCGCCGAGCTACTCCATGTCTGCGACCGCATGGGAATGCTCGTGATGGATGAGGTGAGAAATTTCAACGCCTCGCCGGAATACATTCGCCAGCTGGAATGGATGGTCCGCCGCGACCGCAACCACCCGAGTGTTTTCATGTGGTCGGTGTTCAACGAGGAGCCGTTCCAAGGAACCGAGGTCGGCTACGAAATGACCCGCCGCTTGGTGGCTGCGGTGAAGCGTCTCGACACCACCCGCCCTGTCACAGCCGCGATGAATTTTGGATTTTTGAACCCGATCAATGTCTCGCAGGCCGTGGATGTGATGGGATTCAATTACCAACAGAAGAGCTACGATGCCTTTCACAAGCGGAATCCGAATATGCCGGTCCTCAGCTCTGAGGACACCTCTGCCTTCATCACGCGCGGCGAGTATGAGAGCAACAAGGAAAAGCAAACGGCCGACTCGCGCGACACCTACGCTGCCCGTTGGGGAGCCACCCACCGCGATGGGTGGAAGGCCATCGCCACACGCCCTTTTATTGCGGGTGGGTTTGTCTGGACCGGCTTCGACTACGCGGGCGAGCCGACGCCCTTCGAATGGCCGAGTGTGAGTTCGTCCTTCGGCATTTTGGACCTCTGCGGGTTTCCCAAGTCCGCGTTTTACATCCATCAGGCCCATTGGCGAAAAGACATCGATGTGCTCGAGTTGATCCCGCACTGGAACTGGAGCGGACGCGAGGGGCAGAGCATCCAAGTGATGGCCCTCTCCAACGCGGATTCGGTGGAACTTTTCCTCAATGGAAAATCTCTCGGCGAAAAACCGGTCGATCCCTTCGAGATGGTTCATTGGGATGTCGCTTATGAGCCCGGCGCTTTGCTGGCAGTGGGAAAAAAGAACGGACGCGAGGTTTCGCGTAAACAGGTCGAAACCACTGGCGAGGCCGTGGCGCTCGAGCTTCTTCCTGACAGAAAATCTCTCGCTGGCGATGGCGAGGATGCCATGCCGGTCACAGTTCGTGCGGTGGATGCCAAGGGACGTGAGGTTCCGACGGCGATGAATGCGGTGAAGTTTTCGCTTCAAGGCCCGGCGGATATCATTGGGCTCGGCAATGGCGATCCGCGTTGCCACGAACCCCAGAAGGGTGACCAGCGCTCGCTCTTCAACGGACTCGCGCAAGTCATCCTGCAAACCCGCCTCGCCAGCTCGGGCGATGTCATCTTGCGCGCCGAATCCGCCGGCCTCGTGCCTGCTGAAATCAAAATCCCTGTGGCAGCGGTCCGAGCGTCTCCGGCGTTTCCGACCGGCCGCTACGAGCAGCGCATCGAGCAGTGGAAGGCCGCTTCCGGTTTCACAACGAAGCCCGACCCTTTGATGAAAGCGGAAAACAATGACATGAACTCGTGGGTTGGCGCCAGTGTTGGGACTCCGCTCACGCCCAATGGAGGGCCGTGGAGCATCTTCTCTGGAAGCTTCGAGCCATTTGCCAATATGCAGCGCGACGGCGGGGCGCTGAAGTTCGGCGGGTTGCTTGGCAAGGCCGAGGTGTGGATCGACGGCAAACTCGTGGCAACGAAATCGGAGTTTCAAAATGCACCGCTTGAGGCCCTTTTTCCTCCCGGTAAGGGCAAGCGCTCGGTGCGCATTCTCTTTGAGAGTGAGGGAGACAAGCCGCTCGGGCTCACCGCGCCGGTCTCCGTCCTGCCGTCGGGAGCCGCCAAATGAATGCGTCGATAAAGGAATGCACCCATGAATAAAATCACAACCTTCACTGCCTTGCTGCTCGCACCGCTGGCTGCGCTCCATGCCGCCG
>CAIWSO010000527.1 GCA_903915315.1 uncultured Spartobacteria bacterium
CCAGCCTCTTTTAATCAGCTTCCGAACTTGTAAAGTGCCACGAGCGCCGCGCCGATGCCTTGCGACAGTTCGCCCATACTGGCAGGGAGGATTTGGATTGTTTTTTTCTGTGCTGGAAAAAGCCAAGGCTCAGCGGCGGCCTTGATCCCGCCCAGATAGCGTTCGCGGAACTCCTCCGTCGTCGCATGGGGATCGATGAGTCCTCCGCCGATCACCACAAATTCCGCATCCAACGCCATCGTGAGATTCGCGACATGAATGCCAAGTGCCTTGGCCTGAAAATCAAAAATCTCCAACGCCAGCGGGTCCCCTTTTTGAGCAAGGGTGCGCAGGGAGAAGGCTTTTTCCTTCATCGAGTGGGTGGTTGAGTGGAACTCATGCTCAGGGTATTTGGGCAATAGATACTCCAAATATTGGACCAATCCCGAAATGCTCGTATACGCCTCGAAGCAGCCCCATGCTCTTCCGCAACCGCAGGCAAATTGCGGCAACCCGAGCAAATGCAATGGAGCCGGCATGTGACCGGCCTCCATGCCTGCAAATGTGTCTCCATCCAGAGGGAGACCCTCCGGGTTAATATAAGCGGCACCCAGTCCGGATCCCGGCGCCAACATAAGCACGCCGGCTTTTTTGGTTCCACGCACCTTGGCCGCCTCGGCCACGCCGCCATAGTTGCCATCGTTTCCTGTCACAAGCGGTACGGCGCGGCCGGCTTTTTGTTTGAGTGCGGCCGCGTAGTCGGAAAAGAAATCCCACCCAGCGAAACTCTCTGGGAGATTCGCCGTGCGATCGAGGACGCCATAAGCTTGATAGGGGCCCGGCAGAGCGAGGCCGACCGCCTTGACCTGAGCCCATGAAAGCTGGTTTTCCGCAAGAAATTTTTCGACCCCAGCTATCCACCCTTCCACAACGATTTTTGTGCCGAGCTGGGAGTTGGTACTGCTCTGAGCGAGATGCAGTGTGACAGGGGTACCATCATCGTAAACGCCACAGGTTTTAGACGTCGTGGCCCCGCTATCCGTACCGATAAAAATATCTCTCATGTTTCTGGAGTGTTTGGCAGATGGCAATAACCCATCCACGCCCCCAGCGGAACCTCAAACTTCAAGGTATCACTCTCTCTTGGACACCTTGCGCGGCTGACTGAGCGGCACCTGCCGGTCGCCCATCGCCGTATTTTTGGGTAGGGACCTACGAGTAATAAAAATGCGCGTATTGACTTCCGTGTCGTCGAAAAGCTCGACGATGTCGCGGGAACGCATACGGATACAGCCATAGCTGACCGGCTTGCCAATATTGCGTTCTTCGGGTGTGCCGTGAATGTAGATGTATCGCTTGAAGGCATTTTTATTTGAGGCCTCCAAGCCTTCCAACCAAAGAATACGGGTCACAATCGGATCGCGACCGGGGGCATCCACCTTCAATACCTCACCGGTTGGATTCCGCCCCTTGAAAACTGTTCCCTCTTTCACATTTTGACCAATCTTCTTTTTAACACGCAACAACCCCAAAGGCGTGGCATACGAGCCAGGACGATCTCCC
>CAIWSO010000528.1 GCA_903915315.1 uncultured Spartobacteria bacterium
ATGACTAAACCCCGCAGAGAAATCGGGCCTCTCCCTCATCGAAAAGTGGGCGTCGAAAATCATCCCAAATCCCCACTAACTTAGCGCCATTCCACACTGACCCCCAGTTTAATATGCGCCTGATTCTTACAAGCTTACGATTCCCAATTTTCAAGAATCAAGCCGTCCACCCGTTTGAACTCGCGTAAATTGCGCGTCACAAAAGTTAGCCCCAAAGCCAAGGCGTGGCCCGCGAGCATCAAATCATATGGCCCAATCGAGCAACCTTTTGATTCCAAAATCGCGCGAACCTTTGCCGTGCTCATGGCTGCATCTGCATCGAAGGGTAAAATATGAAGAGGCGCCAGAAATTTGGAGAGTTTGCTCCGTTCGAGTTCAGGATTTCTGCATTTTTCAACGCCCGTGTGCAGTTCGTAAATGCTAACAACGGAGATGCCAATATCATCCGGCGTGAGAGCAGAAAGGCGCTTGCGGACCGATTCACTGCCTCGCAGCGCAGCCACGCAGGCATTCGTGTCGAGCAGGTGTGTCATTTATTAGCCCAGGACCGGTGCCTCGGGCAGAGACCCTTGAGTTTGTCTGGAAAAAGCGGCGTCCGTGATTTGGATTTCATCGAAATAACCCGCCGGCCATTCCGTCGCTTTAATAGGTTCGAGCAGAATGCCGTCACCGAAGGAGCGAATTTTCGCTAGGCGACCGGGGAGTCGGAATTCTTTTGGCAATCGCACAGCCTACGACCTGCCATTCATAAAAATCGTCGTTGTCATATCTTGTATATATCATTTCCGAAATGAAAAATCCAATGATTTTTCGACTATACCCCCCCCTGCAAATGGAAGGAAATAGTGTCAGAGTGAACCCTGCCCCCCCAGTTTATAAAAAAACTTAGCATCCTGTCGTGATAATACCTCCTCATTGGGAAGAAGTAGGAGTATATGTAGTGGATTAATGAATACTTTTGCTGAATTCGGGCTGCTGCCCACCTTACAGGAAACTTTGCTGGAAAAGCGAATCTTGCGTCCGACGGAGATTCAAGTTCGGGCGTTACCAGCGCTTCTGAGCGGGCGCTCGATCGTGGGCATTGCCGAGACTGGGAGCGGAAAGACGCTGGCGTATGCGCTTCCGGCGATGCACCATATTAAAAGTCTGGAAATCGCTGGTGATGCGATCACGCTTTCGGCTCGGCCAAGGGCTGTCGTGGTTGTTCCAACTCGGGAACTCGGTGAACAGGTGACGAAGGCCTTCAAGCCATTCACTCACACGACTCGTCTCCGCGTTCGATCGGTGCTGGGCGGCACCACCACGGAAGTTGCGAAGCGAGGACTTGCTGGGCCGTTTGAGATTCTCGTCGCAACACCGGGACGGCTTGTGCAAATGCTCGAGAGGCGGCTCGTGGATTTGGACGATTTGCGAATGCTGATCCTCGACGAAGCCGACCAGATGCTCGATCACGGATTCATGCCAGATGTCACTCGGATCATTCAGGCATCCTCCCAAAAGCGTCAACTGGCCTTATTCTCTGCGACCGTCTCACCAGCGGTGGAAAAACTCATTGCCGATTTATTTTCGGGAGCAGAAGTGATTCGGAGCGCGGGGAGCCATCGCGTCGTCCCGACACTCACGACGATGCAGCAGGTCGTCATTGATGGTAAGCGGTTCCCGCTGCTGGAGCGTTTGCTCAAAAAGAAAGTGGAGGGCGGAACGATCCTGTTTACGAACACGAGAGAGCAATGCGACAAGCTCGCCGACG
>CAIWSO010000529.1 GCA_903915315.1 uncultured Spartobacteria bacterium
CCCGTTTAGATTTTTTATGAAAAACACCAAACTTGAACTTTCGGTCGGCCTCTTTGTGGTTCTAGGAATTGCCGCCATTATTTATCTGACGATTCAGGTCGGCACGGGATCCATGCTGAGCGGTGATACCTATCTTATTGAGTCGCGCTTCGCCAATGCGGGAGGACTGCACTCTGGTAGTACCGTCCTTCTCGCCGGGGTCACGGTCGGGCGCGTCGAGGGCATCCGAATGGAATCCTCGGATTACAGTGCGATCGTCACCCTTCGCGTTCTTTCTACGCTTCGTCTACCCACCGATTCCATGGCCTCTATCAAAACCACGGGCCTCATCGGAGATAAGTTTGTATCCCTCTCGCCTGGAGCCGATGATACCTACCTGGAGCCAGGATCGAGGATCACTCTCACGGAATCGGCTGTCGACCTAGAGTCCTTGATCGGTAAAATGGCCTTTGGTTCCGTCGAAAAAGAAAAAGCCCAACAAGATCCCAAGTAAGTCATGCGTTCTCTTTACCTCATTCTTGCGTCCTTCGCTCTGGCTCATGGCCACTTGTCCGCATCCACCCTCGAGGCGGAAAAGTTTCTGAAAAAAGCGGTCACCGAAGTGGCCCAAATAGCTGATCATTCCGCAAACAGCAGCGCCTTGGCCGCAAGCGTGCGTCCGGTTTTAATGAATGTGATCAGCTTCGAACTAATGACGCGTCGCGCTGTCGGGCCCGGATGGAGGGAGTTCACTGAAGCGCAAAAAAAAGAGGCCACCGATCTCTTCGCCACATTGATCATTCGGACCTATTCGAGCAAATTCACCCCCGGAGAATTTCCAGAAATCACCTATAAGCCTGCAATAGTGCCGGCCTCCGGGCGGGTTGAAATTCCAACTAGGATTCTTTACAGGGGGAGCCAGTATGAGGTCATCTACCGCCAGGAAGACTCTGTTGCTTGGCGCATCACGGACGTCGTGATCGAGGGCGTCAGCCTCATAGCCACCTACCGTACCCAATTTGATTCTCAATTCAAACAAGGCGGCGCCCCCGCTGTCATTAGTGCTTTGAAAAAATCCGTAGCCACACCTCAGTGAAAAACCTCCTCTTATGAACAAAGCTCTGGCCACCCTGTTCGCAGGTTTCATGTCCGCGGCGATCTTCCCTTGCCATGCAGCAACTGGGTCCGCTGCTCCTAGCTCGGATGTCGTCATTATTACGAAGGAGGGGGTCAAATCTGTGAATCTGGAAGGCGGGCGGTTACCGAAAAACTCGACCGACACTTATTTCCTCAAAACGGCGGTTGAAGTGAAAAAGCGTCCCTTGTCCAAGCCGAAGCCTGTCACAAAGTCCCGCGCCGTTGCACAGGGGGATACTTCCGCCAAGCCGCCCTCGCCTCCCAAGCCCCCTCTGCCATCTTCTCGAAAAGTGAGTGCCATCGTTAAAAAAGAGGTGCAAAACCGGAAGTCGCAGACGGCTAAAGCGGCACCCCCCGTTCCGGCGTCCGAGAAGCGTGCCTCCGAAGTTTCTTCCAGTAAAACAACCCCCAATATCACCATCACAAAAAAGGCCCCTGGGGCGACCGTGCCTAATGATGAATTCGATGAATACAGCGAGGTCGCGAGCATCCCTGATGCGATTGAGCCTGTGAACCGCTGTTTCTTTTGGGTGAATGATCAGCTTTATTGTTTCGTTTTTCGTCCAGTTTCCAAAGCCTATCGCGTCTTGCCGAAGCAAGCCCGCACGGCCGTCTCGAATGTGTATGAAAATGTCGAGTTTCCCGTTCGCTTTGTGAACGATCTTTTGCAACTCAAATTCAAAAATGCCGACTTGGAATTCCGGAAATTTCTCGTCAACTCGGTGGCCGGTGTCGGTGGCATCGTGCGCGTAAGTGATCGGATTCCAGCTCTGGCGAATATCCCCGCAGCGGACACCGGCCAGACGCTTGCCAAGTGGGGCGTGGGCCATGGTTGCTACATCGTGCTTCCCGTCCTTGGGCCGAGCAGTGCGCGCGATACAGTGGGTCGTGCTGGCGATTATGCGCTCAATCCGTTGACATGGCTTTCCTTCGGTGGTGTCAGTGCGGGGGCTTCTATTGCGATCACTGCCCCGAATGCGGTCAATACCATGGATGCGAGGATTGATACCTACGATACGGTTACGAAAAATGCCATCGATCCCTATCAGGCCGTCCGTAGTGGCTACTCCCAGTATCGTAAAAAAGCGGCCTCGGAGTAGGTTGCTTTCGTGTTTTTTTGCAGGTCGAATTGACTTCAATCGACTTGGTTTTTTTGAAGAAAATCTTCGGTTGACGCGCAGGAGTCCCGTTGTAGTCTGCGCGCATGAAAATGTGGACTCTCTTGGGATTTATTCTGGTATCGATGGGATGCGGGGTCGCTCAGGCTGCCGGCGTGGACGCTGCAAGCATTGTGGACGCGCAAGTCAATTGGTCAATGGATTGGCTCCGAGATTCCAATGCTTGGGCGACACTCCTTTTGCTCATCGCTCTCGAATTGGTGCTCGGTATCGACAATATCCTCGTCATCACCCTCGCCGTTTCGCGGATTGAAGCCAGTCAGCGTGATCAGGCGAGGTGGATCGGACTCGTTCTCGCTTTGGTGATGCGGTTGATCGCGCTTTGCGGAGCTAGTTTGCTCATGAGCATGAAGGATCCTGTGATCCATATCTATAGCCTTGGACTTTCGGTGAAAGATCTCGTGCTTCTCTCAGGTGGGCTTTTCCTCACATGGAAAGCCGTCAGCGAAATCCACCACTGCGTTGAAAAACCGCTAGGCGACAATGCTGATGGCATGTCGAAGACCGTGGCCACCACGTTCAGTGCCGCGATTGTTCAGATTGTTATTTTGGATGCGGTTTTTTCGATTGATTCCATCATCACGGCCGTTGGTCTCACCTCGTTCATGTGGGTGATTATTCTGGCTGTTCTGGTTTCTTTTCTCGCCGTCTTGGCCTTTGCAAAACCGATTGGGGATTTTGTTCTGCGGCATACGGCATTGAAGATTCTAGCACTCGCTTTTCTTGTTTGTATTGGAATGACTTTGATAATGGAGGGAATGCATAAGCATGTGGAAAAAGAATACCTCTACCTGCCTATGGGATTTGCGCTTTTGATCGAGTTGCTTCAAATGCGAGCCGGTCACAATGCCAGTCGGCAATCGAAAAAGTCCGCCTGATATCGCTAAGGAAAAGAGTTTGCGAAGCAAGTCCGAGGCGGTTAAGTAAAAGTCATCTGTTTTAAACGGAGGGGTGGTAGAGTGGTCTATTGCGCCAGTCTTGAAAACTGGAGAGCTGAAAGGCTCCGTGGGTTCGAATCCCACCCCCTCCGCCATCAAGCCGCGAAGCGGATTTCAACGACAAATCTGTGGGATGAGAACCAAGCGAGTGGGGCTCGCGCGGTAGATCAACTGAAAGTTGAGCCCGTAGGGCCGAGGCTCCAGGGATGGTGCGAGTCAACAGTACGAAGTTCGAGCGACGCGAAGCGTCACAGACTGCCGAAGGCAGCCCCGCAGGGGTGAAGGCCAGAGGCCGAAATCAATCCCACCCCCTCCGCCACTAATCCGCGCAGCGGATTCCAATGACAAATTTGGCGCTGCGGATGATGTTTTTTGTGGATGAATTTCTCGCCCAAAAAAAATCTAAAATA
>CAIWSO010000530.1 GCA_903915315.1 uncultured Spartobacteria bacterium
TGGAGACTCAGCGCGAGCGGATCCTCACGGGCCAAGCTCCTGGTCTCCTTGTTCTGGACGAATACCAAATGATCTCGGACGCCAACCGGGGATTGAACTACGAGATGGCGATGGCCCTCCCACTCCCCTCAACTCGACTCCTTCTTCTCAGCGGGAGCGTTCGAAATCCCACCGAGATCGTCGAATGGTTGAGCCGACTCGGCCGCCGGGTTCACCTCATCCAAGTCCGAAATCGCCCGGTCCCATTGGATGATTTTTCAATCGAAAACCTCCCGCGCGTTCCATCCCACATTCATGGATACTGGCCACGAATCGCTGCTGGCGCTATTCTCGCTGGCCTCAGTCCGCTTCTGATCTTTGCTCCTCGCCGCCGCGAAGCGGAAAAAATGGCACAGCAAATCGCGGCCGCTCTCACGGTAGAGTCCCCCCTTTCCATCCCGCAAAGCGACCAAGCCATGCTCGGACGCGACCTCACCCGCCTCCTCCAAAAGCGTGTCGCCTACCACCATAGCGGACTCCCCTACTCCGCCCGGTCAAAGTGGATTGAAGCCCTCGGCAAGGAGGGAAAACTCGATGTCATTGTTGCTACCACCGGTCTGGCTGCGGGAATCAATTTTTCCGTCAAAGCCGTGATGGTTTCCTCTACGACCTATGGTGACGGACGCTTCCAACGCGAACTTCGCGCGGACGAATTACTCCAAATGTTTGGTCGTGCCGGGCGTCGCGGGATCGATGAGGAAGGCTTCGTGCTTGTCGGAAATGATACACCGAGACTCATGGACGCCGCACCACGTCAACTCCGCCGCGTGAATCAAATCGATTGGCCCACATTGTTGCGAGTGATGGAAGAAGGCGGCGAGTCAGACGAAACTCCTATCGCGCGAGCAGTGAAACTCTGCGAACGCCTCTTCAGCAGACAAAGCATTTCACCCCTCCTCGAAGATTCCCTAAAACTGAATAGCATTAATCAACGCTACGAACCGACTCGTTTAGAATACTTGGGTTCAGACCAAATCTGGCATCCACAGAAATCCGCCCGCTTAGCCCAAGTGCACCTCAGCGAATGCCTCATCTGGCATCGGGAGCGCTGGATTCCCGCTTTAAAATCCCCCGCTTCACTCGATTTCTTCCCCACCGGCAGGCCCTGCAAAATCGGAAAGGGAGCCGACTTTGCTTACGCCAAGGAAGTCCCTGTGGCACGTGTGTCGAACGCCGCTTGGCTACCTCTTCCGTGGATCCAAAAAAAGCTTGGCCTTGGCAAAAAAGAGTCCTTCACCCTCCAAGCACTGGAGCAAACCGTCATGCCACTCCTTTCCCCCGAATGGGCGCCCGCAAGATTTCATCAACTTCAACAACACGGCAACAACCTCATGGCTCAGTTAGCCTTGGACGCCACCCCAACCAAAGCCACGATCATGCCGGACGGCACCGCCTTGCTGCAGGCCCCGACGCGGAGAGTCGATGTTTCCGAGATCGCTGATACCCCATCCGAATTCGATCCACCCCGTGGTTCACCTGCATTTATTTGGAAGAAGCTCGGCTTGGTAGATAATGCAGGAGTTCCCACCGCCCGAGGGCGGGTTTTTAGCCGATTCCAAAATGGCGAGGGCCTCATGATTGCCGCCGCCCTCGAAGATCCGGCCTATCCTGTCGAAGATATCGTCAAGCATCTCGCCAACCTGCGGGGCGGTCCGCGATTCACCGATTTTGCAGATGGTCCCAGCTTAAGACTCGCCACCAGCGCACGTGAACTCTATGGCCATGTCGACTACGAAGGCTATCTAGTCGCCGGATTGTGCCCCGGGTTTGGGGAAGGCACTTGGGAAGCCCTTGAGATTTACAACACCGAGGGGCTCAAAACGCTTCAGAAGGAAACGGAATCGATCCGCCGGGGCGACCTCGAGCGGGCCAACTTAGAGTGGAAAAGCCTTCTCCGTCACATCCTTCACGCTTCCAACCCCTCCGCGCCACGCTGGCAGGAATTCCAATCCTGCGCTGCCGCACAACTTCATGTCGCCCGCTCTTGATCATCGCCCACAAAGCCGTTTTTTCCGACTTCCCCATTTGATGACTTTGGGGTGTGCTCGGCATTTGACTTGAGTCACTTCTAACCTAGTATGCTCGCGAATCAATGAGCCACCTGAAAAGACCTCACGTTTTATTTGTTTGCACAGGGAATGTCTGTCGAAGCCCGATGGCGGAGGTTCTTTTTCGTCATTTGGCCAAAAAATCCGGCCAAGACATCCATGTCGAATCCGCCGGAATCAGCGCGGGCCAAGGCCAGTCAGCCAGCCGCGACGCGGTCGATGCCGTGGCCAGTGATGGGCTCGATCTTAAAAAGTTTCGCAGCCAGAGCCTCACAGAAAAACTTCTCAGCGAAGCGACCCATGTTTTTGTGATGACTCAAGACCATGCGCGTCTCATTGATTTGTTTTACCCCGAGTTCGTCCACAAAGTGAAGTTGCTGCGTTTCGAGGAAAAGGGAATCCCTGACGTCCCTGATCCCATCGGACAAGGCCGCAGCGTCTACAACGAATGCAAACGCACCATCCAAAAAGCCCTTCCATCTGTTCTTAAAATGATCACCAATCCATCCATGCCAACCATCACAGAAGACACACCCGTGCTGCCAGCCCTCGCCGAGACCGACCCCGAAATCGCGTCCGCGATCAAGAAGGAATACCACCGTCAATTTGAGCATATCGAGCTGATCGCCTCCGAAAACTTCACCAGCCGTGCGGTCATGGAAGCGCAAGGATCCTGCCTCACCAACAAATACGCCGAGGGCTACCCCGGTCGCCGCTGGTATGGCGGTTGCGAATATGTGGATATCGTCGAAACCCTCGCTATCGAGCGGGCGAAGAAACTTTTCGGCGCCCAGCACGCCAACGTTCAGGCCCACAGCGGCAGCCAAGCCAACATGGCCGTCTATTTCAGTGTACTCCAGCCGGGGGATAAAATCCTGACGATGGACCTTGCCCATGGCGGTCACCTCACCCACGGACACAAGGCGAATTTCTCCGGTAAGCTCTACGAGGTCCACCACTATGGAGTGAGCCGCGACACCGAGATGATCGACTACGATGCTCTCGCCAAACAAGCGGACGAAGTGAAACCCAAAATGATCACCGCTGGGGCATCGGCTTATTCACGCACG
This sequence comes from uncultured Spartobacteria bacterium, assembly GCA_903915315.1. Taxonomy (GTDB): domain Bacteria; phylum Verrucomicrobiota; class Verrucomicrobiia; order Chthoniobacterales; family Terrimicrobiaceae; genus UBA967. The sequence goes on from CAIWSO010000530.1 coordinate 3,158, forward strand.
ATCGACTTCAAACGCATGCGAGAGATCGCTGATTCAGTCGGAGCCTATCTCTTCGTCGACATGGCGCACATCTCGGGACTCGTTGCCGGAGGCGCTCATCCCTCTCCGATTCCGTTTGCCGACTTCGTCACCACCACCACACACAAAAGCCTTCGCGGACCGCGTGCTGGCCTCATCCTGTGCCGCGAGGAATTTGCCAAGAAGGTCGACGGACAGATGTTCCCAGGTGTCCAAGGCGGGCCGCTCATGCACGTCATTGCCGCCAAGGCGGTCTGCTTCCACGAAGCGCTTCAACCTGGATTCCGTGACTACTCACGACAAGTCGTCAGCAATGCCAAAGCAATTGCTGCGCGTCTCTCGATGCTCGGTCTCCGCATCGTTTCCGGCGGTACGGACAACCACGTTCTCTTGGTCGACCTCCGCTCGGCAGGCCTCAACGGCGTGGATGCCCAGACCACCCTCGACAAGGCCGCGATCACAGTGAACAAAAACGCGATCCCGTTCGATACGGAGCCAATCACCAAGACCGGCGGCATCCGCATCGGCACTCCCGCCATGACGACTCGCGGACTGCGCGAAGATGACATGATGCAAGTCGCGGATTTCATCGACGCTGCTCTCAAAGCCCGTAATGACGAGGCCGCTCTGGCTCAAATCCGCAAGCAAGTGACGAGTTTTACCGCTCGATTCCCACTGCCCTGAGTGGTCTCATCGCACCGAAAAGAATCCCAAAAAAAAGGCAGGTCTCCAGACCTGCCTTTTTTATTTTTCGATTAGGGCCGCTGCGCATGAAAGCGCATCGCCTGCTCAAGAACCCTGCGAGCAACGGTATCGTGATCGATGTTTGTGGAGTCGAAGCGGAAGTTGGCCAGAGACTCGTAGATGGATTTTCTGGCTTCGAAGAGGCGATCAAAAGACTCCCGCGGGTTGTCGGTCTGAAGCAGTGGGCGACGCGTGCTACGCGAGGCCCGCTCAAAAAGAATATCCGGCTCCGCATCGAGCCAGACGATGATGCCCACCTGCTGCAATGCCTCACGGTTCTCTTGTCGTAATATAGCGCCCCCACCTGTGGAGAGAACAATACCGGCGACACCGACCAGATCAGCCAACACAGCCTGCTCTATATCGCGGAACCCCTCCTCTCCCACCTCCGCAAAAATCTCAGGAATGCTTTTATTTTGAGTCTTCACGATCAGGTCATCGGTATCCACAAAGCGGTGACCGGTGAGCGTGGCGAGACGGCGACCAACGGTGGACTTGCCACACCCCATGAATCCCGTAAGTACAAAATTCGGTAACATGCCGTGAGTATTTCCATATCCCCGAACGGGCGCGAATCATTTTCGTTGAGAACGAGGAACTCTTCCTCCGAGCATCATGCCTTCGCCACGGGAAGCTCGCTCCAGCGAGTTGTGAATTTTCGAGAACGGCGGCTCTGGCGCATCGCCCAGGTGTCGCGGGTGCCCATCGATCCGTAGCGAATAGTATTGGCGCCGAGCTTGCGGTTGAGTTGATCCACGATGGCGGCGAGAGGCCGCCCCGCCGTTTTGTCCACCCTATCCTCAAAAAGCGAAAGCTGCACGGTTCCAGATCGGAAGAGCGTCGTGTAGGGAAA
>CAIWSO010000531.1 GCA_903915315.1 uncultured Spartobacteria bacterium
GCCCGTTGCAGCGGGGACGAAAAAATAATTTTTCGATTGCCTCTGGTATTTAAGGTCAAGCGAAGGTAAATCGTATCCCTTTTTAAAATTTCTATGATCCCAAAACAAGAATTCCAAGGCATCCACTCGTCGTGGATGGAGAGCGCGGCTTTTGATTGGCGTGATGCCTCGCCGCTTGGAAATGGCGAACTCGGGGCGATGCAATTCGGCGGTCTCGCCCATGAACGCATTCTTTTCAACCATGAGCGCTACTTCGGCGGCGCCAGTTCGCCGGAACTCCCAGAAAGTTCCCACATGCTTGCGGAGGTTCGAAGCCTGCTAGACGCCGGAGATTTCGGTACCGCGAACGATATCTATCGCCGTGCTTGGCGCGAACTCGGCTACATCGCCGATAGCGCGCATTACATTCCCGGCCCGGTTTTGAACATCCGCCGCGAGATTCCCGGAGCCTTCCGCAGCTACCGTCGCTGGCTTGATTTCTCAAAAGGCGTCGCCGGGGTCGACTGGCAGCTCAACGGCCAACAATTCCAACGCACGGCGTTTGTCTCCTCGGCCGATGCCTGCTTTGTCCTCAACCCCTGCGAGGAAGGTGGCGCGCCCGCCGAGATGATGCTGTGGTTTGCCCCACAGGACCTCGCGGAAGCTATCGACCACACCGACCGCCAGCAGCCTTTGAACATTCGCCAGACCACAACCTTCGGCCCCGGTTGGCTCGCCTCACGCTTTGACGGTCCCGATGAAGTGTCCTGCACCGTGATTGCCCACTGGGGGGATCTGGAGTCAGCCCGCGTCGGCGGTCATACCGTACGTGTCACTCCCAAGCCTGGTTGCCGCATTGTGGCCAACATGCTCATCGCCCCCACGCCGGAGCAGTTGAAGGCGGAGACCGAAAGACTTGCCGTTCTCGTGGGTCGCACCGACCTGCAGGCCCGCCATGAGGCGATCCACAGCGAACGCTACGGCCGCTGTGTGCTCGACCTCGATGTGGACGGTGCGGAACTTTCCAATGACGAGCTTCTGCTCAAGGCCTACCGTGGCGATGTGCCCGATGCGTTGCTCGCGCGGCTCGCCAATTTCGGCCGCTACTTGCTCATTGCCTCCGCCAACAAAGGCACTCTCCCTCCGAACCTTCAAGGCATTTGGAATGGCAACTATCTCCCGCCATGGTGGTGCACTTTTTTCTTCAATGAAAACCTCCAGATGGCCATCTGGCCAGCCTTGCCCGGCGGCTTGCCCGAATGTGTCGAGGGTGTTTTCGATCTGCTCGAGGAACGCATGGACGACTTCCGAACGAATGCGAAAAACATGTTTGCCTGCCGAGGCATTCTCCCTCCGCTCTACATGTCGCCCGAGTGCGGCCTAAAAAAGAACCTTCAGGCCCACGTTCAATTTTGGACGGGAAGCGGAGCCTGGCTCGCCCAGATTTATTTCGATTACTGGCTCCACACCGGCGACCGTGAGTTTCTTGCCAAGCGCGCGATCCCGTTCATGCGAGAGGTTGCCTGGTTCTACGAAGACTTCCTTGTCGAGGGCAAGGACGGGCTCCTGCACAGCTACCCCGGCAACTCGCCAGAGAACCACCCGCTGGGTCATGTCACTGCCAAGGGGCATCCCGCCCGCATCTGCGTGGATGCCACGATGGATTTTGCTCTCGTTCGCGAGGTGTTGGGCAACCTCATCGAAGCCGTGCGCCTCATCGAGGGTGGCGACAATGAGGATACGAACCGCTGGCAGGGGATGCTCCAAAAGCTCCCGCCCTATCGCATCAATGAGGACGGAGCGATCGCCGAGTGGGTGGACTCTCGCCAGAAGGACAACTACCACCACCGGCACCTCTCGCATCTCTATCCGCTTTTTCCCGGTTTCGAGATCACGCCCGACAGCACCGAGTTGTTCGAAGCCTGCCGCATCGCGGTGGAAAAACGACTGGTCGTCGGGTTGGCGGATCAGACCGGTTGGTCGCTTTCGCACATGGCGCACATCTACTCGCGCCTCGGCAAACCTGGTCGCGCGTTGCAATCGTTGCAACTTCTCTGCCGCTCCGTCGTGGGAGTGAACCTCTTTACTGCTCATAACGATCTTCGCGATATGGGCATCACCATGGATTACCGCAAGGGACCACGCCCGCTGGTCCAGACCGAGGCCAACAATGGCATTACTTCGGCTGTTTATGAAATGCTCGCATTCTCAACGCCAGGGATGCTCCGGTTGCTTCCGGCACTTCCATGGAGTTGGCGTCGAGGAAGTCTCAAGGGTCTCCGGTTGCGAGGCGGCGGATGCCTTGATCTCGAGTGGGATCGCACCCAAGGTTGGTGGCGCGCCCGTTTCACCGGCGAAAAACGCAGGGTGCTTTTTGGTAATGATCGCGGAAAGAGCTTGGAACTCCAGAGTGAAACTGTCGAATCGGCTGACGGGATTGTCCATTCGCTCGAGGGCGTTTTCCATGAGTCCGCTTTTGTCGCTTCGATCTAAAAGCTGCGGGCAAACCCGAATAGCCTCTGGCTGGCGCGAGAGACGTAAACTTTGTTGAAAGTCTCTCGATCCAGTCTGGAAATCTGGCGGAAGGGGATTTGAAGTTGCCCGCCCCGGTTAAACTCGGTAGGATCTGAAATCCTCGCAACCTTCGAGGAGCAGCTCCAAAAACCTCCTCGCTTTATGCAAAACTCCCTTATCTGGATTGATTATATCAGCATCATTGGCGTGCTCGCCATTTCCGTTGGCATAGCCCTCTACTTCACCAAGTCTGGCGGCGAGAGCATGGAGTCCTTCTTTGTCTCGGGGCGCTCGCTTCATTGGTTGGCAGCGGGGGCCTCGCTGGCAGCCACCAGTTTTGCTGCGGATACGCCGCTTTGGGTGACTTCGCTCGTGCGCGAAAAGGGCATTCAGTATGTATGGCAATTCTGGGCGCCGTTTGTCGGATCTGTCCTCACGGTTGTGTATTTCGGTCGTCGTTGGCGCCGCATGGCTTTCCTTACCGACATCGAGTTCATCGAGACCCGCTACGGCGGAGGTTGCGCGAAGCTCCTTCGCGGTTGGAGTGGAGCTTTTGGCGCGTTGATTATTTGCCCGCTCATTTGCGGATGGGTGATCAAGGCGATGGAAACCATTTCGACCGAGGCGCTCGGCCTGCCCGATGACAAGCGAATTTACGCGACCATCGGCGTGGTCGCTGTGGGTATCGCGGTTTCGGTGTTTGGCGGCCTTTCCGGTGTGGTTTATGCCGACTTTTTCCAGTTGGTCCTAGCGACGCTGGGTACAATTTTGCTGGGGGTGATGGCGGTGATGGCCGTTGGCGGTCTGGATGTGCTCGTCGAGCGTCTTGGCGCGATGTCCAGTTGGCCCGGAAAGGATCTTAGCATGATGCCAGCGCAATTGCCGCTCTGGGACATGATCACCTTCATTGTTGTGGGCCTCGGGGTCGCGACAAGCGGTGGCTACAATGCTCAGCGACTTCTCGCCTGTAGGGACTCACGTCACGCCAGCGGGGCGCAGTTGCTGCACACCATTCTTTACTACGCCCTCATGCCTTGGCCCTGGATCATCGTCGCGCTCTGCTCCATGGTTTTGATTCCCGAAATTGCCAAGGCCGATGCGGCTTATCCCAAGATGATGATGATGGTTCTTCCGAGTGGACTGCGTGGGATCTTGATCGCGGCTATGCTGGCAGCATTCCTTTCCACGATCTCGACTCTCTTCAACTGGGGGGCCTCCTACCTCATGAACGATATCTTTCGTCGCTTCATCAAGACAGACTGCTCGGATCGGACCTACGTGGTCATTTCCCGTGTTGCAACGCTCTTGATTGCGACTGCCGGTGCGGCGGTCGCTCTCATGGCGGATTCGATCCAGCAACTGCTCGTCATTTCCTATGTGCTCGGGTCTGGAGGGTTTCTCATCAACTTCATGCAATGGATGTGGTGGCGCATGAACCGATTTGGTGCGGTCGCTGGTTTCCTTTCGGGATGGGTTGTTGTCATCGCTATGCTTTTATTTAAAGCCTTCGACCGCCCGATGGCTTGGTTACTGAATCTGCCAGATACGGTGAGCTACTCCAGCACGCAGACGGTAACCAAATTGGGAAAGGTGCTCACGGACACATCCAACTACGATGGAATGGCGTTCTCTACCGCTGAATCTCTCACCGGCGCGCGGATCGCCTTGGCCATTGTTTTAGTCACCATTTCCTCTGTCGTGGTCGCGCTCCTGACGCCACCTGAGCCAATGGAAAATCTGAAGAAATTTCTCCTCAAGGCGCGTCCGTTTTCGTTCGGTTGGAAGCCCGTCATCCGCGCCCTCGGCGAGCCCTACGACGCTGTGGAGGACTTCTGGCGCACGATGTTCTCTTGGCTCATTTGCCTTGTTTCGGTATTTGCTCTCATTCAAGGCATTGGTGAGCTGCTCATTGGGTCCAGATCGATAGGATGTGGTCTCGTCGCCCTATCTGGCCTCACGTTCTGGTGGACCTATCGCCGACTCCAGCAGGATTACGCGCACGAGCTCAAAGCCTACGGGCGCCATCCCTGAGGAATTGAAAAATCGTCCCCATCGATTCGCAGACGAGTTTGATGGGGCCGACACTTTCGGGATACCTCCCGCTTGGCATTTTGAGCGGTTGCCGCAGGGTGAAAGCGAGTGGCGGGGTGAAAAGTCTTGAGAATGGGGTTGTTTTTTAATGTTATGAAAATGCCGTTGTATTTTATGAGTATCAGCCATTTAAAAGTCCTTATTTCGATCATTCTCTTGGGGCTGGGTGGAGACTTTTTGAAGGCCCAGCAACCTGTTCCCGAGCCGATACGCCCGGTGAAGCCGAACGTGATCCTTCTGCTCGCCGACAGTCTGGGGTGGCAGGATGTGAAGTGCTACGACATTGATAAGCCTTCAGCCATGGAGACGCCGAATATCGATGCTCTAGCAAAAAAGGGCGTTCTTTTTTGGCAGGCTTATGCAGCCGCGCCAACGTCTTCCCCGAGTCGCTGTGCCATCATGAGCGGCATTCATCCTGCCCGAGCGCAGAGGACGCATGTGCTGGGGGGAATCCCTGCTGTGCCATACAACCGGGAGCTACACCGCATGATGCCGCCTTGGCATAGCGGACGAATGCTGGAAAACGAATTGGCCCTCGCCAGCGTGCTCAAACACAATGGCTACACGACTGGTCACGCCGGCAAGTGGCACATGGGCATGGATCACTGTTCTTTTCCTCAGCCGAAAGATCAGGGATTTGATTGGACACGTAGCAATCTGGGCGTGAGTGCTGCAATGAAACCGAACAGGCTCACTGGTTTTGCGACTGACAAGAAAGACGATCGGTATCGTTTGGACGATCGGGGTTTCGCACGAGATCAAAACAACGAGGATGCTTTGACCTTTATTCGGGAGAGCAAGGACAAGGCGTTCTTCCTCTATTATGCTACATGGCTCGCTCACTACCCCATTCAAACGCGCAGCAAGGTGCTTCTGGATAAATATGTGAAAAAGCTCGGCGTCGAGTTACCCGCTAACCCAGAGGAATGGAAGGGTGAGGGGCAAACCAATCCTTTTTACTGCGCTATGGTCGAGGAGTTGGACCACTACATCGGGCAGCTGATTCACTATCTCGAGAATACGGATGATCCGCGTTGGCCTGGACACAAACTCAGCGAAAACACGTATCTCATTTTGACATCGGATAGTGGCGGAATGGAAACGATCTTCGGACAAACCATCACGGATAATTACCCGCTCGATCGCGGTTCCATGTCGCTGATGGAGGGCGGCACGCGCGTCCCGCTCATTATCTCGGGCCCCGGCATCAAAGCAGGCGTGGATTCCGAGGTCATGGTCAACGGCTTGGATTTCTACCCCACCATTCTCTCGCTGGCAGGTGCCAAGAAACCAGAGGGTAAAAAACTGGATGGACTCGACATTTCTGCGTTGCTGAAAGGGGATCCCACCAACGCGGCGCTCGTGCTTGAAGCCGATGGAAAGCCGCGCGACACAATGGTGTGGCATTTTCCGAACAGCGTGGCCCTCGAAAGTGCGATCCGCATCGGCGACTACAAGCTCGTTCGAAACTACGATTATATCCGAAATCCCAGCAGTCCCCCGCTAGAGCTTTACCGGCTCTATAATTCCGAAAGAGGAAAGCCTCAGAGGGTGGATATCGAGGAGGCCAAAAATCTCACGGCCGAGATGAATGATCGTGCCGTGGCAATGAATAAGCGCTTGGCCGAAATCCTTGCGGAAATGGGGGCGAGTTTCCCCTACCACAATCCCCACTTCAAACATGAGCTACCCAATAAAGAAAATGTACCGACCATCCTCTCGCAGGAACTCAAGGAACAGACGGCTCAGGTCATCTACCAAGATAATGGTGCCAAGGTGAAGAATGCCCATTTGCTCTACACCACTAATGGCGGAGAGCCCTTCGAAGAGTGGTTTCGTATCCCAGCCAGCATCATGCCTGAAAACAAAGTCGTTGTGCAATTGCCTCAAGGAACGACTCACTACGTGTTCAATCTCATTGATCAAAACAATTTCTTAGTGAGCTACCCGGATCTCCCGGATTCGGAGACTGCGGCTAAAGATAAAATCAAATACTCGAAGCTGGCTCTGGCTGTTTCGACTCTCCCTCAGAAACCCGCCACTACAAAGAACAAACAGGAGCAATGAAATTCCAGCTTCTTTTGAGCGCCATTTTGGCGTTGCAATACATCTCTCCCGAGGTAGTTGCTGATTCCTCAGCAGTAAGTGCTGCCCCGGTCAAACCGAACATCATTTTCATCCTCACGGATGATCAAGGCTATGGGGACTTGTCGGCTCACGGGCATCCGCTTTTGAAAACGCCAAATTTCGATCGCATGCACAACGAAGGCGTGAGATTTGATAATTTCTATGTGAGTCCCTCCTGCTCGCCAACCCGCGCGGCATTGCTGACCGGTATGCATGAATTTCGCAGTGGGGTCACGCACACAAGAGAGCCGAGAATGCGGCTTCACAAAGATGCCGTCACTCTACCAGAGTTGCTTAAAAAGTCCGGCTACCGAACCGCCCTCATTGGGAAGTGGCATCTCGGCGGGAATACAGAAAAAGGATACAGGGCCAGTGATCGTGGCTTCGATCTCTACTCTAACGTTTATGCCGACTTGTTTGATGGACTCGTTCACCACAACGAAAAGTTGGTCGGAAAAGTCCCGGGGAAATTTCGCGAGGACATATATTTTGATGAAGCGATGAGGTATATCGAGGAGTGCGGCGACAAGCCTTACTTCTGCGAAATCGCAACGATCTCGCCGCACACGCCTTTGGGAGCTCCAGAGCGGTTTATCGCGCCCTTTCGAGGGAAAGTTTCGGACGAGGAGGCTACCTACTTGGGAATGGTCGCGAATCTCGATTACAACATCGGTCGCTTGCTGGATTTTTTGGCCAAGCGGAAGTTGGATAAAAACACGATCGTTGTTCTCATGAACGACAATGGACAGACCTGTGGCCTCGATGTTTACAATGCGGGAATGCGAGGCTGCAAAACCACCGCCTGGCAAGGCGGGTCGCGCGCCTTTTCCTTCTGGCGTTGGCCCGGACAGTGGATTCCGCATCGGGTGGATAATCTCACGGCGCATTTGGATTTCCTGCCGACAATTTGCGAACTCACGGGAACGCCTCTACCGAAGCGGCTTCAGGGCGAACTCGAAGGCTTCAGCCTCGTGCCCCTCCTGAAGGCGAAAGGACCGCTTTCCTGGCACGATGAGCGAATGGTTTTTTTGCACACAGGACGATGGGCCAGCGGCTTGGCGGATGCTCACAAGTATGCGAAGGCCTCTGTATTGCAGGGGCATTTTATTTTGGTGAGAAACCGTGCGTGTGAGGAGCTTGCTTGCACTGGAGAGACTCGCGGGGAATGCGACGGACTCCGTGCTGTCGAGAAGGGAAGCAAGGTTGGGACTTACACTAAAGCTAATGCCCAATTTCACTGGGGTGTGACGCCTTCAGGTCGGTGGGCGCTTTATGATTTGAAAAAAGACATCGCGTGTCGGAACGACATTGCGGAGAAAAATCCCGAACGCGTCAAAGCCATGGCTGCCGCCTACGATAAATGGTGGGATGATCTTTATCCCGTCATGATCAAACGCGGCGGAGATGACGAGTTGGTGGAAATGAAAAATAAACGCGTTGAAGAATCAGTAAAAAACCGTTGGTTTATGGGCCTCCTCCCAAGCCTTCAAAAGAAAAACTAGGTGATAACATATAGAATCCTACTCCCCATATTTTCAGCTTGGCAATGCCTCGTCGCGGTCGCTCTGGCTGAAGACCCAGCACCCACAAATGCCGCGCCCGTAAAACCCAATGTCATTTTCATCCTCACGGATGATCAAGGCTACGGCGACCTGTCGGCCCACGGGCATCCGCTTTTAAAAACGCCCAACTTCGATCGTATGCACAATGAAGGCGTGAGGTTTGATAATTTTTACGTGAGTCCTTCGTGTTCGCCAACTCGTGCGGCGCTACTGACAGGTATGCATGAGTTCCGCAATGGGGTCACTCACACGAGAGATCCTCGTGAACATCTTCACAAGGATGCCACCATCCTTCCGCAGCTCCTGTCCAAAACCGGCTACCGAAATGGCTTCATAGGAAAGTGGCATTTGAGCCAAAGCCCTGGCTACGCTCCCCAAGAGCGGGGGTTTGACTGGTGCTCAACCAACTCGAATGGACCCCTTGAACATTTCGACCCCGTCATGATCAGGAACGGAAAAAAGGACAAAGTCTCAGGATTTCGTGAAGACATCTACTTCAGCGATGCCATGACTTTTATTTCCGAAAGTGGAGACAGGCCTTTTTTCCTCTACCTTTCCACGTATTCGCCCCACACGCCTTTGGCGGTGCCTGAGAGTTTCATAGCTCCCTTTCGTGGGAAGGTCGATGATGAGCAGGCCGCTTACCTAGGAATGGTGGCGAACCTGGATTACAACATCGGTCGGTTATTGGATTTTTTGGCTGAGCGGAAGCTCGATAAAAATACGATTGTTGTTCTCATGAACGACAATGGGCAGACCTGCGGTCTCGATGTTTACAACGCGGGGATGAGAGGATGTAAAACTACGGCTTGGCAGGGCGGGTCGCGGGCTTTTTCATTTTGGCGTTGGCCGGAGAAATGGACTCCCCACAAGGTGGACAACCTCACGGCGCATCTGGATTTCCTGCCGACGATTTGTGAACTTACGGGCACCGAAATTCCGAAACCCATACAGGATCAACTCGAGGGCTTCAGTCTGGTGCCGCTTTTGGAAGCGAAGGGACCGGTCTCTTGGCACGATGACCGCATGGTGTTCATTCATACTGGACGCTGGCCAAGCGGCATGGCGGCCGCCCACAAATACGCCAAGGCCTCCGTGCTGCAGGACCATTTTATTTTAGTCCGGAATCGCGCCTGCGATGCCCCGACCTGCTCCGCCGAGATTTTAGGTGAGTGCGACACGCTGCGGGACGTCGAGAAGGGACGCAAAACGGCGATTTACACAAAAGAAAATGCGCAATTGCACTGGGGTATCACTCCTCCCGGTCGGTGGGCGCTTTATGATTTGAAAAACGATATCGCCTGTCAGAACGATATCGCGGAGCAAAATCTCGAGCGCGTCAAATCGATGTCCGTCGCCTACGAGAAATGGTGGGATGAACTTTTTCCCATCATGATCGCGAGAGGAGGGGACGCGGAGATGAGCGAAATGATCAAAAAGCGTTCCGAACAAGCCTCTCAAAAATCCGATGCGTCGAACGAACCGACCCCGCCCAAAGTGGAATCTGCGAAATAAGGAAATAGGCCTAAATGGAATGTAAAAGGCTTTTGGCCACATCAATTCAATCGCACGTGTCACTTCATCCCACCTTATTTCGCCAAGCACTGAGTGTTCTCGCTTTTGTGCTGGCCGCACTTGTTCTTTCGGCATGTAAAAAAACGACGAACGACAAAAATCACCCGCCAGAATACAGGCAAAGTTCGGTATTGGATTTGTTCCCGGATTCGGGACTTCCGCCATCGTGGGAAGAGACGACGTGTACCTTCACCTATAAGCCATCGGGCTCCGAATGGAACCCGGGTGTCGATGAGAAGCAGGTCTTTCTTGCGAGCATTGAAAGTGGCAATTGGCGACTTGGTGTGGGCAAGGGCGGTCAGATTTACTCGCTCCGCGGTCCGTATGGCGAATCTGTGCCTCCCCAGCGACAGGCTTCGCCATGGAATGATGAGGTCTGGCAAGCCGTTGCAACAAGCGAGGCCTTAGCCGCCCCCATTCAAGAATACCAGCTCAACAACCCGATGAACTGGCCAGATGTCTACCCCATGTTGTTCTTTGCGCACCAGTCGGGCATTTATGTGGAGGGCGAGGGAGTTGATGGAGGTCGGGCTCCGGCCCCATTTTACTCGCCATGTCTGCGCCAACGTTGGAATCCCGAAACCAAAACACTTGAGCTGGTGAACTGGATGCAGCAGGCCCGTTCCCCCTGCGTCTGGAAATCGGACCTCCTTATTTATACCGCCTACAGGGACGCTGGCAGCGGAGTCATTGAGGTCAACCAAGTACTTCACAATTTCGGCGATATCGATGTGGACTACCTCAGCACACCATGGGGCGGGGTTCGTAAATCCAGCCTTCCTCATACGATCCTCTCCAAAGACGACGGCACTTGGGATGAGCAGAAGGGCGCTTGGGGATGGCACGAGAATCCCAATCGCCTGCTAGCCTCGAGCGGGGGATGGGTGGCTTGGGTACGCGACTTAGGCAAGGGCGACTCTCCAGCTCTGGCCAAGGTTTTCGGTCCCCATGCCGTTGGATATTTTGAAAAGCCGAAGGGACCCCAGATTCTAGGTCGCATCGAGGGAGAGCGAAAAATCTTGTGGGGAACAGCTGGCGAGGGCAGGGAACGGGACTACGAAGTCTCCGAACAGGTCACCAAGACCACGCTGCGGCCGGGAGACTCGGTTTCGCTACGTTGGTATCTCGTGACCGGAACGTTCGATCAAGTTCGCGAAGAAACCCGAAGGCTTTCAGGCCTTGCGGGAATAAGGCAGATCGAGTTTGAGAGTAATGCGGTCCAATCCGTGTGGGTCAGGAAAGGCGTTATCAATACAACCGGCGTAGGGAAACGCTGGGGTGCTTTTGCAGCTTTTCCTGCAAAGGATACCGTGCCCGTTTTTCTACTGAAAGACCGGAAGACGGGAAAGCAACTCATCACGGCTGACGTCTATGCGCTGGCTCCGACCGAGCCTTTCAAAAATATTTTCCCGGCAGGTCACAAGTTGCATGCTCTCTACGAAAATCGCGTTTCCTACAGGCAGTTTGACCCCCAGATCGGCTACGAGAACCTGCTGGGATATGCGTTTAAAAATCCACCGCCCGGTCACGAAACTATCGTGATTACTCCCCCAAAAGGAGTCGACCTTCATGAGTCTGCTCGGAATCTGAGAATGATTCCGATCCATTAACCCCCCGCCATAAAGCCCAGAAAGAAAAATGAGAAAGAAAACCCTTGCCGATCTCACTGCACACTATTGGAAGAACACATGTCTCGGGATGGTCCTAGCCTTTCTGACTAGCTGCGCCACCAAGGAGGTCCCTCCGACCGGCTATCCGGCGGTGTCGATTCCCAAGAGCAAAAAGAAAGTGGTCCATAAATATGATTGGACGCCCGACCACATGCATGTGGGGGTGCGCTGGCAACCGTTCGCCATTCCGGGCAACGATGCCTATGATGCCACTCGGCCGGTCATTGCGAAGGACAGTAGTTACGCGCAGTTCTGGCTCTCGTGGGCCCAAGCCGAGCCGGATATCGAAAATACCGACTACAAAAATCACATGTCGGATTATTTGAAGGCCATCGATGATGCGGTGGATGCCTGTGCCGCCCAAGGAGTGAAGACGGAACTCGTCTTTTGGCATTGTCCGGCTTGGGCTTCCGTGAGCGGAAAAGAGGGGCCGTGGAAGCCGAAGACCGACGAATACAGCGCATTCGTGACTCGTATGGCAAAGCACTTCAAAGGACGGGTGGAATCTTACCAACTCTACCACGAAGCAAATATGCGTAGCATGATGGAGGACGGAGATATCGATTTTCTGATCTCTGAAATTTTCATCAAAGGAGCCAAGGCTGTTCGCCGAGTTTATCAGTCAGCGCCAGCGAGGTCCGTTCTCGTCTCTACTTCCGGCGCCTCGCCGTGCGATGCCTGCCCGACTCTCGCGGGCCTAGAAGGCAAGGGTGCTGTGGCGGCTCGCGATTACTTCCGAAGATTGGCCTCGAATAAAGAACTCATGGGCTTGGTTGATACTCTGAACATCAATGTCTCCGACCATTTTAACGGTTATGGCATGATGGATGGTGGGATTATTCCTTCCGTTTGGGATAGCTATGATCTCGTCCGAAAAACGTTGGATGAAAATGGACATCGTGGGAAAAAAATCCTCTCCTCGGAATCTTGGATCGTTTGGGACAGTTCGATCAATGCCGTGGATGTGAATGGCGATGGGGTCAAAAATGAAAAGGATGCCTACGACAAGACGGTCACAATCTTAGGGAAGTGCCTTGAGCGAGGACTCAACACCATCAATCTCCCTTGGTCGGACAACGAAAGTTCCTGGTCAATGGGTCTCACAAAGCGGCGGGATTATAACGGAAGGATCAAGCAGTTGGCCCGTAGAAAAGTGATCCCCGCAGAGGACCAAGGGCCGGATATTGTCACTACCAAGATGGGGCTCAAGGGAACGGATTGCGATTTCAAGATCAAGAGAGCCGATGAGTCTTTCAAGATGAAGGACTACATCAACCCTCCCGACCCCAACCACCTGCATTATTATGTCTGGCGTTGGTATGCGCAAATCGCGGGCGGCACGGACGAGGTCATCCGCCATGCTATTGCCGGAGAGGAGGGCAACGATATAGCAGTTGCAGGGCCGGGCTGGACCGGCAACGAGCAGTACAAGATCTCTTCCTACAACCGCACCAAGAAAACATTCACTGTGCTTGTGTATTCAGGCGGTGCCAATGGCAAGTCTTGGACGCATGTGAGTATCCCCTCCACCATCCAGAACGGGAAATATTATAATAATGAATTTTCCAAAGTGGATTTCCGAGGAGAAGGGTTTCCCGAAAGAGCGAAATACAAAGCCCGCATAATTACCAAAAATATCAGTCGGGAAACCGGTCAAGACGTGGATGTAAACGTTTCAAAAAGCAAAACCCTCAAAGTTGAGGATGGCAAGCTGACTGTGCCCGTCATCAACATGAACAAGTTCACTGCAATCGAAATAAAAAGAGTCGATTGATCGTGCGTCCATCTGCCAATAAGAAAGCAAGTCTGTGACAGGAGAAGGGGTGTCAGAGGGCGGGCATGTGAACAACTCCCGAAAAAATCTCCGTATTGGAATCATTGAGGGGCTTCTCTCGACGCCGTATTCCGTGGCGGTAGTGCCTGGTTCCTTCATTATTGCCGCGCTACTCACCCAGTGGTTTGGGATCGGAAAATCGAGCTTTGGGTGGATTGTTTCCATGCCATCGTGGACCAATGTGCTTCAGGCGGCACTCCTTCCCCTGCTTGCACGTGGAATGACGCCGAAGGGTCTCGTACTGGGAATGGGATGGTTCAATGTGGCGTTGTGGGCCCTGATGGCCGCCCTTATTGGCCTTCTTCCTCGGAATGACTCCCCAATCACCATCGGCTTTTTCTTGGTTTTCTTTTTTTTCGCCAGTGCAAGCGCCGCTTTTCAGGTTGTGGGATGGATCACATGGGTGAGGGAATGGGTGCCGGCAAAAATTCGCGGGACCTACTTGGGAAAACGGAATTCCTGGATGGGCGTTGCAACCATGGGGTTTCTCGCTCTTGTGATGTTGGTTTTCAAAAATCAAGAGGATTCCTTGCCGCCATATATTTGGGTACTGGGAGCCGTTGTCGTGGGGCGGCTTCTGGGGCTCCTGTGGATGCGTGGCATACGCACCCACAGTGATGGTCTCAAATTGTCCGCGCCCCGCCTCACTCAGGCCCTTCGTGATTGCCGTTCGGCTCCAGGCTTGCCGATGTTCATTCTTTTCTCGGCTTGGATGAGTTTTTGGATGAGTTTTACTGGCCCATTTGGTTCCGTCTTTTGTTTTGAGGAACTCGGGCTAGATCCTAGCATATTCGCCATTTTTACAGCCTTGGCGGCATTGTCGGGAATTCTGGGTTGGGTCTTTTGGGGGCGGATTTCGGATCGGGCCGGTAATGTCCCGGTGATCGTGGTTGGTCTCCTGCTCTGGGAGTTATGCAATTGCCTTTGGGTTTTTCTCAACCCCACAAATGCTTGGCTGCTCTATCCGATGTTCGTTTGGGCGGGCTTTTTTTCCGTGGCGTTTTTTATGGGGAGCTTCAACCTTCTTCTTAACCTATCGCCCGAAAAGATCAGCATGTCTGCAATCAGCATTCATCTGGCGGTCACCTCGCTGGCTTCGGCCATCGCGCCGATCATGGCTGGCAGCTTGTTGCAGGAATTCTTAGTGCAACGCGGAGGAGGTATTGCGATCTACCAAATCGGATTTGCTATCAAGAGCGTCTCGGTGCTCTTGGGATTCCTTCTTCTTTTGACGATTCACGAACCGGGCCGCGGTCCACGGCGCTCGCTCCCAGTGGCGTTCCGTTCAATCAGCCAAACCATGGCGATCCAAGGACTCGAGATATTTTCGAATCTCATCACCATGCGTAACCGCTCGAACAATGGGCGAAATGCGAAACTTTAAAGGAAAGGCTTCGCTATTTCCTAAAGTGGGGTGGCTTTGTCCTGTCCGAGGAGTTTTTTATAAGCGGGTTCGCTGCGCATAGCCTTAAAGAGGGGTTGGCGTTCAATGAATTCCCTCATAGGAAGTCCGCCTTTTTGGATAGCGGCCTGCGCAGCTGGAAAAAACTTCTCCTTGTCGTTGTTCAGAGCGGCCGCTTTGGCCAAGATGAGTTGATTCTGTGCGTCCTCGGGATGAATGGCGACAAGCGCCACGGCAGCCGCTAGAGCATCTGTGGGCCACTTGCCAGCCTCCGCAAATTCGGTAGCGAAGACCAAGAAATCACTCTCATTCGCAAAAAGAAGCAGCGATTTTTTGAGGAGGTCGCGGGCTTGAGTGATATCGCCGACAGAAGCGTAAAGTTGGAGTAGCTTGATGACGTCCTTGGAATTTTTGGGGTCCTTCTCGATGGCCGATTCGAGGGCGACCATCTCACCCTGAAGTTCCTTTCGTTTCTCGGCCATCAGGAAGAGTTGCCAAAGTCCGATGCAGTTGGGGTCTTGCTCGAGAGGCACCTTGAGCATTTCCAGTACGCCGTCAAAGTCTCTCCGATCCCAGAGCAAGCGGCTCAGGGCATGAAGACTCTCTCCATTGCCAGGCCAGAGCGTGAGGGCCTGACGGTAGGCGCGCTCGGCTTCTTGATCCATTTTGCGGTGTTGGTAGAGATTACCTGTCGTTGCTCGCAACTTGGAGAAGGATCGGTGGGCATCAAAGTCGTTCACATAGTTGGGGTCAGCGCGGAGTTGGTCAATGTAGCCCGCCCAAAAAGTAAAATCCTGTTCGACGACATCTTTAGGAATTTCAGTGAGGGAATCTTTGGTGATCTTGTAAACGAGGCCATGCGGGAGGGCGTGATCGTACGACCACTCGAGAGGGAAACTTTCCTCAACATAAAAATCGTGCGCATCGCGGTTTTTTTCCCAGATCAGGCGGGTGACAACGCTATGCGGGATGGACGGATCAAATTTACCCGCTTCTGTCGCCGTCTTAAGTTCGGATTTCACCGCTGCCTCGACTTCCTCCTCGCTGGGAAAAACAAGGGGTTTTTGCGGATAGGCATCGGCCCGGCCAAGCCAGCGTTCGAAAGCGTTCTTGGGGGCGGGACGGCTGGAGCTGTATTGGTCGGCGAGGTATTTGCGGTAGAGCGGCTCGCCGACGCCGTTTTGAGTGATGATATAAAGGTCACGGCGATCGAAGGCGGGATCGCGCTTCACCTTCGGGGGTTGACCGCTCTCACCGAGGATCATGTATGTTGGCACGAAGCGGCCAGGATCGGTTCCGCCAAAAACCACGCTGCTTTTGGGAAGATCCTTGAGCATATCGTGGCCGAATTGCCACCCGAACCAATTGCCTCGCTGACTGCACTCAGCATGGTTCCAGTAGAGCGGCCACATTGGCAGAAGAAGTAAACTCCAGCGCAACCAAGCTAGTCGCGGCATTCGTGCGAAGAGGGCCATCGCCCCAATCACAAATCCCAGACCGGCGAGAAGCGCAAAAATCAAATTGGTGTAGGTATGGTAAGGCATTTGTAGCCACCATCCCGCCTTGTCGATCTGGGCGCCGTCTGCAACCGGTTGCAGGATCGCCGCGAGCACAAAGGCGATCTCCAGCAAATATACCCATGTCCTTCGGGTGACGTCCCGAATGCGAAGGATCGCCACAAGGGCGAGAAAGTAGGCCACGACGCCGAGCGGAGTGAAGCTGCGGCCGAGTTGAAACCAGAAAAAGCCTATCCATTCCTGCAGCTTCGATAGGGTGCTGCGCGGCATAGGGCTTGGAGAGTCCGTGTCTATGAGTTCGTCGCTTTTCTTTGGCGAGGTCCCCATAAGTTTTCCAAGGCTACGAAGACTTTGCTTGCTGAGACTGCCTCCATACTGAGAGCGATTGAACGAAAAGAAAAAGCCTTCGGAGGTGCTTGTGTAGGCCCAGTTCATGGGCGGATTGGTGGACGAGGCCAACGGCATATAGGCATAAGGAAGCAATCCCAGAATGACCACTAGGGGCATATAGGCAATGAGTCCCCACTCGATCCGAAAGCGTCTAATCGCGAGCAAGACAATCAACCCCAGTATCACGCAATAGAAGAAACGGAGGCCCGTTTTGAGAACAGGAAGTTCACCGGACAAAATAGCAAAACCAAGAAAGACGATGAGCATCGTGAGCATGGCCGCGACGAAGAGATCCCAAAAAATTGCCCGCCTCACGAGGAGGACGGCGAGAAATGGCAATGGCGCGAGCGACAAGCTCAGTTGGTGGTTACTGAAAGAAAAGGCGAGAAGGAAAAAAGGAAAAAGCAACCATCCCAAACTCTCTGGGCGGCGAAGCCAGACATAAAGAGAGACGAGATAAAGCCCAATGAGAAGAGCATGTAGC
>CAIWSO010000532.1 GCA_903915315.1 uncultured Spartobacteria bacterium
GCGGTGGATGCGTGCGAGGCGGTAATCACGAAGGCATGCGAGGGCGGCGCGGACTTGCTGATCGTACACCATGGTTTGTTTTGGAATCAGTCGACGCTGACCAAGGGAATGTACCGGAAAATCAGGCTTGCGATCGCCCACAATTTGGCGATCTACAGTTCCCACCTCCCGCTCGATGTTCATCCAGTTGTCGGAAATAATGTCATCCTTGCGAAATCTCTTGGCTTAAAAAAGCAGAGCCCTTTTCTCCCTCTCAAAGGGAAGCCAGCAGGACTGGCGGGTGAGTTTTCTGGGACTCTGTTAGACTTGGTTAAACGGGTCCGAAAAGCGGTAGGTGGCGATGTGCATGTCTGCGCTGGGGGACCTTCGAGGGTCAAGCGTGTTGGTGTTGTGACTGGCGGTGCAGGATCCGAGATCGCCGCAGTGGCTGCGTCGGGGGTAGATACCTTTGTGACGGGCGAAGGGCCGCACTGGAGTTACACAATGGCCGAGGAACTAGGAGTCAATGTGATTTACGCAGGCCACTACGCAACTGAAACCTTCGGAGTCAAAGCACTGGCGGAGCATTTGTCCGTGAAATTCCGTTTGCCGTGGATCTTTATCGATCATCCGACCGGACTCTGATTTTTGCTCTGGTTTATGAAACTATTTTCCTGAGGGCATCGGGGCGGAGGCGCTCCACCGTCTGCCATGAGGGCAATGTTCGGGCGGGACAAGCCGATGGCTTTTGGATGTCGGAAAGGATGGGAGGAACGGAGGTGCGGAAAAGTTCTGACAGAGCGGTTTCAGGGTCTAGATCGAACGGGAAACCATTGATCTGCGCCAGGATTTCAGACCGCCGCACAGCCTCCGCGAATTCTGTTTTCATGGACCGCGAGAGCGAATCTGAGAACCTCGCGTCTAAGCGGCAGCCCTCGGCGAGAAGTTGCCGGAGCAGTGTCGAGGCAATTTGGGAGCACATTTTTTTAAGACCCGCCTCAGCGGGTTGGTGCTTGTGATCATAACCGGAGCCGCCGTCCACCTGGGCGATCCGGACTGGATCGACTTTGCGGAACACCTCCGCCAGCATTCCGATCTCAAGACCCCAGCCGGCCTCGAATTCGAGTGAGCCCGAGAGTGATGCGCTCATCGCGCACTCTCCGGAAAGCGGGTAACGGAACCCTCGTAAAAAGTCGAGAAGTGGAAGGTGTCCGCATACCTCGATGAGCGCGTGCAGCAACGGACTCAGAAAAAGTCGGCTTACTCGGCCGTACAGCCGATCCGTGGCACGGCTGTAGTACATTTTCACGAAGTCAAAGCCCCATTCCGGCTTTGCACATGCCAGACACATGCGTGCCAGAATGGATCGATTGAAGGAAACTACGTCAGCATCTTGAAAAGCCAGGATTCCGCCAGTGCGCTCAGCGTAATGAATGCCAAGAGCTGCCCAAACATTCAGCCCCTTACCCGACTGAATTGAATCGGCGGGAATATTCGAAGCGTAGGAAAGCGCATCCAAGTTGTGGGGCATGTCCACGTGGATCAACCTATGGTTAATCTTGAGAGTGTCGTGAAAAAAAGTGCGTGCCTTAGAAAACTCGCGTGTGCTCAGGCCGTTCATGGGAACGAGCACTTCGTGCAACCAAACCGCCTTCGATAGCCCCGTGCAAACGCTGTGCAAAGCCGGGCTATTCAATTCCATCCCGTGGCATGGCAGCACGAGGGTGATTGGAGTCGAGCTTGCAACTTCAGGCAGTATCCGCTGATCAATCTCTTGGAGATATTTCTCGTTGAGACTTTGAAGCGTACAAATGGTTTCATTCTGCGCAAAGTCACTCATGGGAGCGATCTCGCAGGGCGGTAATCAGTGTCTGCATTCCAGAACAAAGTAAGAGTGCGAAGCTTACGATTCCGTCTCGTAATCTTCGTCCTCAATGTCGCGTTTCATTTCTCGCGATAGAAACGGCCGGCAAAAACCGTAGAGCAGGTAGGTGAGAAAAAGCACAAAAGGCATCCACTCGAAGTTCATCGCGGTGATGACTGCGATGATGAGAATGAGCAGGAATTTCGGAAGGGAGCGTGTCGATCTCCACGACAGACCTTTGAAGCTGGGGTATTTGAATTTGCTGAACATCATCCAGGACAGGAAGAGCATCAATGGCGGCAGGACCCACTTGCTGGGGCCCAAGGAATGCTGATGCTCATCGAGGAAAAGCATTGCCAAGGTGAGCGATGCGATCATGCCGGCAGCAGCAGGGATTGGGAATCCAGTGAATTCCCTGTTTGCGGAAGCAGAGTCTATCGCTGCAAGGCAGTTGAATCGCGCCAGCCGAAGCGCTCCGCACACTAGATAGATCGAGGCGATGATCCACCCTGTTCTCGGAAACTCATACAGCACAATCTTGTAAACCATCAGTGCAGGGGCA
>CAIWSO010000533.1 GCA_903915315.1 uncultured Spartobacteria bacterium
CGGATTGATTCCGTGGACTTGGGGGTCGATGCCGATGTGTTTGTTCCTGATATCCCTGATGCCGGATCGACACGCGACAAGCTCTCCATTCCGCGCGATGTTCGGCTTCTTCTTTATGTTGGGCGCCTCGCTCCGGAAAAAAACGTTCGCACTCTCATAGAGGCTTTTTCCCTGCTCCACCGCCGATCTCCAGGACAGCATCATCTGCTTTGTGTGGGAGATGGCACGCAGCGTGCGTCCATCACCGATTTGCAGAAGGAAACGGATTGTGTTCACTGGATGCCGTATTGCACAGATCCCCATGAACTGGCGTCCCTCTATCGCGCGGCCGATCTCTTCGTTCACCCTGGCGTGCAGGAGACATTTGGGCTTGTTGCCCTGGAGAGTCAGGCGAGCGGAACTCCCGTCGTCGGTATCAAGGGAAGCTACATGGATCGCATTATTTTCACCGACCAGAAGCCATGGGCGACGAGCAATTCTCCCGAGGCGCTCGCAGATGCGATTGAGAGAAATTTTATGTCGGATCTTCGTGCGTCGGGTCTGCGAGCCAGCAAGGAAGCTCGCCAGCGCTACTCTTGGAATACTGTGTTCACGCGAATGATGTCGTTCTACTCGGACGTCGTATTGCGCTACGAACCCTAACTGGTGGCCTTCCTTGATCTTTTTTTCGGCGATGCCTAGATTGCCATCCGTGATCACACTCGCTTTCATCGGGACGCCAGCCAAGGGGAGCGCGCTATGCTTCTGAGTTCCGATCAGTTCGAGCGTCTTGTGGATGATCTGGACTACATTCTTCCACGCACCAAGTGTGATACCGTGCAGCTTACGAAGTCGCATATCCTCAGTCGTCTTGGAATGGACGGAGACATCCTTCTCGATCTCGTCGAAGGCATGCCCCCTAGCGAGGCCCGTTTTTTAAGCGTCCCGCTGGACACCCTTCGCTCCCTCATCTCGTCCCGCCATCGTGGGGTTAAGGGGGCGGCCAGCGACGAATCCCCTCAGCTTGTCACAGTTGACGAAGGATAAACGTCTCTTCCACGCGCCCCGAGGCGTCAAAAGCGATGCACTCCGCTTCTAAGATAGCGCGCTTATTTGCTGCAGCAGAGGGGTCATTTTTTCCAAAAAATCCTCCGATACTTCCATCGTTGCACACGACACGATGGCAAGGAATGCGTGGCGCGTCGGGATTGCGGCGAAGGGCCTGACCAATCGCCTGAGCGGAACCGCAGCTTATGGCATTGGCAATCGCGCCGTAGGTGGTCGTTTTCCCACGAGGCACATGCGCCAACGCCTCAAAAACACGATGCTGGAATGCGGTCGGGGCTTTTGTGGGTTGATTCGTGGGGCTCATAAGTTAGCTTCGCAATTGCTATGTTCTTTCAACCTCAAATCTGCACGTTGCGCCCTATTTTGCACATCGTAATACTGGTCATCGGACTTGCCATGGCATCGCTTGATTCTACATCGGCGCAGTCTCCGGTGGCCCCAGTTGGCGCGTACACATTGCCTCCGCTTCCCTATGCCTATGAGGCCTTGGAGCCGCATATTGATGCCGAAACAATGCGAATTCACCATGACAAGCACCACCAAGCCTATGTCACAAATGCGAACAAGCTTCTCGCAGATCAACCAGAACTCGCCAAGCTAAGCCCCGAGGAACTCCTCAAAAAACTAGCAGAAATCCCGGAACCGCTCCGCACGGGGCTTCGCAACAATGTCGGTGGCCACTTAAATCACAGTGCGTTTTGGCTCATGATGTCGCCCAACGGGGGCGGTGAACCCGCTGGTGATCTGGCCAGCGCGATCAAGTTCACCTTTGGCTCTTTTCCGGAATTCAAA
>CAIWSO010000534.1 GCA_903915315.1 uncultured Spartobacteria bacterium
ATATAAACAACAAAAAAACCACACCATCAAACTGACCAAGCATAAACCCATGACCGGAAAGCCTCGTTAATTCAAAAAAAACCGAACATTGAAATGATTTGTCCCAACCATGCCCGTTCTTACCGCCTTCAGATCTTATTTTTTCTCGCCAAATGAGCCTAGGTTGAGATGGTAGTCGCCCTCCGCACGACTCAACCATCGCGCGGCCTTTACAAAAATGAATCTCAGTGTCAATCAAAAAGTCGGGTCTCTAGTTCTATTA
This sequence comes from uncultured Spartobacteria bacterium, assembly GCA_903915315.1. Taxonomy (GTDB): domain Bacteria; phylum Verrucomicrobiota; class Verrucomicrobiia; order Chthoniobacterales; family Terrimicrobiaceae; genus UBA967. Next base: position 263 of record CAIWSO010000534.1, read on the forward strand.
GCAAGTGCCACCATGCTGGCCTTTGCTGGCGTTGTGTTCTACGAGTTCGAGCAGAATGTGAAAAATGAGCGAGATCTGGAGACGATATCGACAGCTTTAACGAATCACCTCGAAGCAGATATGATGCATGATGCACTGCGAAGCGATGTCCTTTCTGCGACTCTAGCCGGCATCAAAAAAGATGAAAGCGCTGGGAAAGACGTTTTAAAGGAACTCGACAATCATATCGGGATATTTCGAACCGCTATCGAAAAAAGTGAAAAACTCGACTTAGATGACTCAACAAAGGCAGCCCTCGCCAGCGTGGAGCAACCCCTCAATGAGTATACTAAATTGGCTTCGGAACTGGCCAAAAAGGCGATCCAAGATCCCGCTGCGGGCGAATCGGGAATGGCTGATTTCGGCAAAAGGTTTCAAGATCTGGAGCGCAGTATGTCCACCGCCAGCGGACTCATCGAATCCCGTGCGGAAGCCATCAAAGCGAGCGCAGAAGCGTCGAAGAAGCTTTTCTTGAATTTTCTATTTGTCGGAATTGGCGTCTCCATTCTGCTTCTGAATGTCGTTGGATGGATTGTGGCCAAGAGCATTCCCCGCTCGTTTATGCTTCTCATCGACCGCTTGGCCATAGGTGCCGCCCAGATCGAAAGTGCATCCGGCCACATCGCCTCGTCGAGCGAATCCCTCGCCAGCAGCACCACCGAGCAAGCCGCCTCACTGGAAGAAACTAGCGCCTCGCTGGAAGAAATCGCGAGCATGACAAAAAACAATGCGGAGAATTCCCGCGAAGCCAAAGACCTCACTGGAGCCATGCGCGAGGTTGCAGATACAGGGGCTTCCGACATGGATAAAATGGCCCACGCCATGGCCGCCATTAAGGAATCCAGCAACAACATCGCAAAAATCATCAAAACCATCGATGAAATTGCCTTTCAGACCAACATTCTCGCCCTCAATGCCGCTGTCGAAGCCGCCCGTGCTGGCGAGGCCGGAATGGGCTTCGCTGTCGTCGCGGAGGAGGTGCGCAACCTCGCCCTTCGCAGCGCCAGCGCCGCTAGAGAGACGGCAGAGAAAATCGAAGACTCCATTCAAAAAAGCTCGGCCGGTGTTCAGATCAACGCCAAAGTCTCACTGAGTCTGGCTGACATCGTCAGCAAGGCCCGCCAAGCCGACGAATTGGTCGCCCAGATTTCCATCGCCTCCAATGAGCAAAGCCAAGGCATCGACCAAATCAACTCCTCCGTCTCGCAAATGGACGCGATGACTCAAAACAACGCAGCCGGTGCCGAGGAAAGCGCGAACGTCTCCGCAGATCTTCGCACCCAGTCCACGCAACTCACCCAACTCGTTCAAGAACTCCAAACACTCGTCGGGGGGAAATCCTCAGGCGCCAAGCGTTCGTCAAAAATCAAAAGCCCCCTCAAGCCAAAGAAGACCCAACTAGCCTCCTCAAGACGGGTCACTGAATCCAAGACTCAAAGCTCAAAACCCGCCAACCGCGCGCTCACAAACAAGGATTCAAAATCTACCGCTCACCGAGACGCCATTCCTCTCGAAGACGAGTTCCAAGACTTCTAGAGAGTCAACCCCGTTTGTCGGGAATATCAAAGCCCTTTCGGCTCTACGATTGGCTATAAAAAGCGTCAACGAGAGCACGGCAACGGTCGTTGGGTAGCACACCAAGTTCCATTTGGTTCATCACGTAGGCAAAGCCAATACCCTTCTCCGGATCAGCAAAAGCGAGGCTCCCGCCCGCGCCAGCATGACCGAAGGCCCTCACGGATGGCCCGAGCAGTTGCCGAATTTTTTGCCCTTCCGTATCGATTGGATCCAGCATGAATCCAGCTGAGTAGGCTGCATCTGTTTGCAAAACGCCATCGATTCCTTGGGAAAGACGCGAGTTCATCCATCCCATTGCTTTTGCTCCGAAAAACACTTGCGAGGCAGAGCGACCCTCCATAGCCAACATCGCGTAAAACTTGGCCAAAGACCTCGCCGAGCCGATGCCGCCAAGCGAGGGTAGTGAAGCCGATCGCATAAGCGGAGAATTCATCGCGGACGGAGAGGGCGAACCTGCAGGGCAAGAAAAAGCGCGGCGCGTGAGTGAAGTCGTATCGGCAAAAGCGAGAGCAAAGGCATCGGGAGTTGCTCCCGGTTGAAAACGCGGCGGGAGCATCGTGGCCACACGCGAATGGATTTCCTCCGGCAATCCAATCCAAATATCCAATCCCAAAGGCTCGGCAAAAATCCGACGCCAATAGGATCCAAGGGCCTCTCCCCCTGACAAACGGCGAACAATTTCATCAAGGATAAATCCGAATACCCTGGGACCGTAAGCTGGCCCGTCATCGATACCAAGCATGGGAACTTGAGCTTCCACCGCCCGAATCACACTTTCGTGGTCGAGAAAAGTCGCCTGAGAAGAATCCAGCGCACAAAGCCCAGCGCGGTGGGAAAGCACATGCGCCAAAGTGAGGTGATCTTTTCCTGCACGCGCGAACTCGGGCCAGAAGTCCCCCACCCTTGCTTGCAAATCGAAACCGGCTTTTTCCAAAGCATGCAAAGCGCAGGCCACAGCGAGTCCCTTGGTCGCAGACCAGATCAGCACCAACGTCTCTGGTCCCCATGGAGCATTGCGCGCGGCATCACAAAAGCCACCATGCAATGACTCCACCTCGCCGTTGGC
>CAIWSO010000535.1 GCA_903915315.1 uncultured Spartobacteria bacterium
ACTCTTAATGACATCTACCCCCGACTTTTCAATTCTGCCCAACGACTTTGCTAGATCGATAGAGTGATTGTGATGAGCGGGACGATTCATGAGACCCTGCGGTCGCTTCTTTGCGAGCTTGGTATTGCCATCCGCGATGCGGTGATAACGCAGCGATGCGGACTGGATGCCGTCGCTCTATCCACCGTCACTGGACAGACTGGGGGTGACACTATTTTCGCCATAGACAAATTCGGTGAAGAAGCCATTTTGAAGTGGTTTCGATCTCACTGGCCGAATGAACATCCTGTTCAGATCGTCATGGAGGGTCTCGACTCCGAGTTGTGCTTTCCGGAGGGTACCGCGGTAAGCTCGACCGATTGGAAGTGCATCATCGACCCTATCGATGGAACTCGCGGAATCATGTACGACAAGCGAAATGCTTGGGCGCTTGCTGCCATAGCTCCGCAATCTGGAGATCAAACGATGCTCTCGGAAATCATAGCCACGTCGATGACGGAAATTCCAACATCGCGACATTGGAGAGCAGATCAGTTCAGCGCCACGCGGTCGGGCAACTTGATCGCCAATGCCTTTGATGTTCGTTTGGGAATGAACGTCGAATGCGATTTACCTAAACCATCGCGCGCCACCAATTTCGAAAATGGGTTTTCCTCTTTGGTGAAATTTTTTCCTGAGGGACGAACACTCACCGCTCAAATCGAGGAGCGGCTTTGGGATGAACTTGTCGGTTTAAACCGTTCGCCATCACCCGTCATCTTTGACGACCAATACATCTGCACTGGCGGACAGTTCCATGAACTGATGACCGGGCGTGATCGACTCATCGGCGACCTTCGACCGCTGGTTTACCGAACTCTCGATATCGATTTTTCCGGACTTTGCTGCCATCCCTACGACTGCTGCACGGCGATGCTGCTTCAGAAGACCGGCGTGATTTACGAGCACCCTTTGGGTGGCTTTCCCGATGCCCCTTTGGATACGGAGTCGGGAGTTCCTTGGATCGCCTATGCCAATGAAATACTGGCCGCGCAAGCCCGTCCTGTATTGAATAAGATCTTGAAGCAATTCCTTGTATGAACCGCGAGCGAATACTCGCCCTGCTGGGCGCCACGATCCTCAAGTCTCTTTTTATGACCCTTCGGATTCGCGTCGTTGATGAATCGGGCTTTCAGAAGGATCCCTCCACCGACCCAGTGCTATTTTGCTTTTGGCACAATCGCATTTTGGGCATCACCTATGCATTCAAACGGATATATCCGAAGCATCGACGTGGCGTGACCGTTCTTACGAGTGCGAGTAAAGATGGAGAAATACTCGCACGTCTCGTGGCCGAATTTCAAATGGGATCCGTGCGCGGGTCGAGTTCCCGAGGCGGTTCGCGGGCCTTACTGGAACTGATCCGACTGGTTCAGGCTGGCAGGGATATCGCCATTACGCCGGATGGTCCGCGCGGCCCCCGATATCGACTAGGCCCCGGTGTCATCCAACTCGCGCAGTCCACCGGTGCCAAGATCCTGCCTCTTCACGCCCAATTCTCGCGCTGCTTTCAAATGAAAACCTGGGACGGCTTCATCATCCCGTTGCCATTTTCAACAGTGTCGATCAATGTGGGTATCCCGATACGTATTCCTGCGGAAGCAAGTCATACGGAATTCGAGTGTGAACGAAACCAACTGGAGGAAATTTTAAAACATGGTGCGAATTGATGGAATCGCCGTTGCGGCGAAGGTAATGGAGGAAACCCGAATTAGAATTGCAGCACTCGCACAGCGTGGAATCACGCCTGGACTGGCTGTGGTGCTCGTCGGCGATGATCCCGCTTCTCGCGCCTACGTTCGCTCGAAAGACCGCAAAGCCGCCGAACTGGGGCTTCATTCTGTCAAAAAAGAACTCAAAGCGGACACAACTCAGGCCGAACTTTTGGCTGTGGTGGCCGAGTTGAATGCGGATCCATCTATCCACGGCATACTGGTGCAATCACCGCCGCCGCCTCACATTGACGAGGCGGAAATCGTGAAAGCTATCGACCCCCGCAAAGACGTCGACGGATTCCATCCCGTGAATGTTGCCAAGTTGGCCATGGAGGATCCGACGGGATTTGTTCCTTGCACGCCGCTGGGCTGCATACGGCTTTTGATTGAGACCGGTATCGAGACCGCCGGGCGCAAGGCTGTCGTAGTCGGTCGGAGCATGATTGTCGGCAAACCAATGGCTCTGCTGTTGATGAAGCGCGGACCGGGCGGTGACGCCACGGTGACCGTGGCGCACTCTCGCACCCGCGACTTGGCTGCGGTGACACGTGAAGCGGACATCGTTATCGCGGCGATCGGGCGCCCCCACTTTCTCGGAGCCGACCACATACGCGAAGGTGCCGTCGTTATCGATGTGGGTATCAATCGCATCGAGGATCCCTCCCACCCTAAAGGCTATCGCCTCGTTGGGGATGTGGATTACGATGCTGTCGCGGAAAAGTGCGCGGCCATTACTCCCGTTCCTGGTGGAGTCGGCCCAATGACGATCGCAATGCTGATGTCGAACTGCGTGACCGCCGCCGAGCGACTTGCGGGCTGATCGCTCGCTTCCCTCGCCGACTTTTTCTGTTACGAAAAACTAAAAAAGTTCAGCAACCGGCTTGATCTCGTCTGCGGCGATGACCTTATCGATATCGAGAAGGCTTTTCACCGCTCCTTTGACCTTGGCCATGCCGAGGATGTATTCGATCTGGATCGACCCGCCAAAATCCGGAGCCGGTTCGATATCTTCCGCTGCAACGTTAGCGACTTCCTCCACGGCATCCACGATAAGGCCAATGTGTTTCACCTCGCCTGCGGGCATGGCGATCTGAACAACGACGATACAATTGCTATCCGTGATTTCCGCAGAAGGGAGCCCCAGTTTGCTACGAAGATCGATGACAGGTATGACCTTGCCGCGCAGATTGATGACCCCTTTGACGTAGGGAGGCATCTGCGGAACCATCGTGATGTGGAGCATCGTGATGATTTCACGGACCTTGAGAACAGGAACGCCATAAGCCTCGTTCGCCAGCGCGAAGGTCAGATATTTTCCAGCCAAATTCGAACGGAACGAGGTGGATTCGGATGGTGCGGCTACAACTTTTTCCATGCCCGCAGACTACTGCGGCAGAATCCATTTTCTAGCAAAATGTCGAACTATTTAAGCTCGGCCCACGATGGAACGGCGGTCTCGAAAGCGATCCTCTGATGAGTTAACGGATGATGGAATGCCAACTTCCAAGCATGCAAACAGAGAGGCGGATCCTCCACCGATAGCGTTTGGCGAGATGATAGTTGCTGGTCGGGCTGATAAAGAGGATCGCCGAAGATCGGCATCCCCATATGCCAGAGGTGAACCCTTATTTGATTGGTCCGGCCCGTTTGGGGCATGGCTTCTAAGAGAGTGGTGCCATCCGCGAGATGTTCGCGCACTCGGAATTCCGTACGGGAGGGCATACCTTGGACTGGGTCGACGGTCCGTCCTCCCGCCTCTACAGGCGAAGCGCCAATCGGGGCATCACAGAAGAAATGGGTTTCCGCAGGGTTCCCCAGCACGCGAACGAGGTAAGTTTTTTCGACCTCGCCACGCTCGAATTGAGGTTGGAGGAATTTTGCAAAATGTCTCGTGCGCGAAAAAACCACGATGCCCGTTGTGTTCGCATCCAATCGATGAGCGGGACGCGGTTTTTGTGGATAGTAAACTTTTTGTAGCAGGGATTGGAGCGTATTGAGATTGTAAC
>CAIWSO010000536.1 GCA_903915315.1 uncultured Spartobacteria bacterium
CCATGAAAACAACCAACCATCTAATTACCCTCACCCTACTCGCCCTCAGCGTGGCTCTGGCCATGACCTCCCACGCTGCGCCCGCCAAGCCGAACATCCTCTTCATCATCACCGACGATCAGGGCTACGGCGACTGGAGCACGAATGGCCATCCGCTCCTCAAAACGCCGAATGCCGACAAACTCGCCGCCGAGAGCGTGCGCCTTGAGAATTTCTATGTGAGCGCCTCGTGCTCTCCGACACGCGCGGCGCTGCTCACCGGCATGCATGAATTCCGAAGCGGTATCACGCACACGCAACATCCTCGCGTGAACCTCCCCCATGATACCACCACCTTGCCCGAACTGCTCCTCACGGCGGGATACCGCACGGGCTTCGTCGGAAAGTGGCATCTTGGCCAACCCCCGTCGGGGCATGGTTTCGAGTGGTGCTCGACCAACCAGGGCGGCCCCTTCGAGCACTTCGATCCCATGATGGTTCGCAATGGGACAAAAACCAAAGAGACCGGCTACCGCGAGGATATCTACTTCAGCGACGCGATGAATTTCATCACGGAAAACAAGGACCAGCCATGGTTCATGTATCTCTCGACCTACTCGCCCCACGATCCGCTCAAAGCCCCCGAGGAGTTCGTCGCTCCATTTCGCGGGAAGGTCACCGAAGAACAAGCCCAGTATCTCGGCATGGTCGCCAACCTCGATTACAACATCGGCCGCATCATGGCGTTTCTGAAAGAGAAAAACCTCGATGAAAATACCATCGTCGTGCTCATCTCCGACAACGGCCAGACCTATGGTCTAGATGTCTACAACGCCAACATGCGGGGCTGTAAAGCGACGGTCTGGGAAGGCGGCCTGCGCAGCTTTTCCTACTGGCGCTGGACCAATCATTGGACACCCCATCAGGTGGACAATCTCAGCGCGCACATTGATGTCCTCCCGACCCTCTGCGCGGTGGCGGGCGCCAAGATCCCTGACGCACTCCAACCGGAGATCGAAGGCTTCAACCTCCTGCCCGTCCTCGAATCCAAAGACCCCATCGCCTGGCATGACGACCGGTTCCTTTACCACCATGTCGCCCGCTGGCCGGGTGGCATGGCGGCGGACCACAAATATGCCATGGCTGGGGCGCGTCAGGGGAACTACCTCCTCGTGCGCAGCCGCCCCTGCGACAATCCGGGCTGCGAGGAGGCGAATGGCCAGCAGTGCGACACCCTGCGGAGCGTCGAGGCGGGAAGCAAAAGCGCGACTTATACGGCGGAAAATGCCCAATACCACTGGGGTGTGACCCCTCCCGGACGCTGGGCCCTCTTCGAGGTCAAAAAAGACCCCGGCTGCATGAACGATCTCGCGGCCGCCGAACCTGAACGCGTGAAGGCGATGGGCGCGGCTTATGACAAATGGTGGGATGCCACCTACCCCGTCATGGTCAAGCGCGGCGGAGATGCCGAGATCGTCTGGAGCAAGGTCCAAACCGATTTGATAAACAAGAAAAAGGCCGCCAAAGCCGCAGAAGCGGCCAAAGCCGAACAAGAGAAAAAAGCCGACCAGTAATCCCAACTACCCCACAATAAAACCATGATCAAACGCATCCTACTCGGCCTCAGTCTCGCCCTGGCTATTCCCGCCCACGCCGCACCCGCTCCGAACATCGTTCTCATGCTCGCCGACGACCTCGGTTGGCAGGAGTTGAAATGCTACGACATCGACGAGCCGAGCCCGGCGGATACTCCGAATATGGACGCTCTTGCGAAGCGCGGCATTCTCTTCCGCCATGCGTATTCGCCCGCTCCGAGCTGCACGCCGAGCCGATGCGCGATCATGAGCGGCAACCATCCCGCCCGCGCCCAGACCACTTGTGTTATGGGTGGCAATCCGCCGGGGGCCAAGCCTAACCAAAAAATGATCGCGCCATGGTTCAGTGGGCGCATGCCGGCGAATGAGCAGACGATCGCCAGAACGCTTCGTGAAAATGGCTACAAAACCGGGCACGCCGGAAAGTGGCACATGTCATACGGTCACCATGCTTTCCCGGGGCCGTTGGACCAAGGGTTTGATTTCACCACCCACGAAGGGGCTGGTGCCCGCGGAATCCAGACTGGCATGAATCGCCTCCAAGGCTTTGCCACCGACCAGCCCGGCGATCCCTACCGACTCGATGCCGAGGGCTTCCCTACCGACTCTGTCACCGAAGGCGCGTTGAAGTTCATGGAGACGAACAAGGACAAGCCTTTCTTCCTCTACTACGCGACTTGGCTCGTTCACACACCCATCCAGTCCCGCAGCAAGGCGCTCCTCGACAAATACGCCCAAAGGCTCGGCGTTGATCCGGCCAATCCCAAACAGTGGCCTGTCGGTCAAGGTCAGAAAAACCCTTTCTTCTGCGCCATGGTGGAAACGCTGGACCATTATGTTGGCCAGCTCGTCACCTTCCTCGAAACCACCGATGACCCGCGAAACCCGGGCCACAAGCTCATCGACAACACCTACATCTTCTTTACTTCCGACAACGGCGGCGTGGAAGGATCCAAGGGCGAAGGCGTCAGCGACAACGCGCCTCTCGACCAAGGCAAGACCTCGCCGCGCGAGGGCGGTGTGCGTGTGCCATTCCTCGTCGCCGGCCCAGGCATTCCCGCTGGCAAGGAAAGCGATGTCGTGGTCAACGGCTTGGATTTTTATCCCACCATTCTTTCGATGGCCGGGGTCAAGAAACCCGAAGGGAAAAACCTCGACGGTGCGGATTTGAAGCCCTTGCTCACTGGGGCAGTGGAGGATTCCTCGCTCGTTCTCGACCAAAACGGCAAGCCACGCACGGACATGGTTTGGCACTATCCTAACATGAGAAAGAACCAAAGCACGATCCGCGCGGGGGATTTCAAACTCATCCGCAACTACGAAACCGATAGCGGAAAACCGCCGGCGCTCGAACTCTACCACCTCGTGGACACCAAAGACGGCAAGTCGGCACGCGTGGATATCGAAGAGGCGAAAAACATCGCAGCAAAACAGCCTAAGAAGGCGGCCGAGCTGAACGCTCGCCTCACCGAAATCCTTACCGAGATGAAGGCCAGCCTGCCTTACTGGAATCCCACCTGCCAATTCCGGCTCACCAACAAGGAGAAAGTGCCCGCCGTCACAGGGCATACGGTGGAAGGTCAAACGATCACAGCGACCTTCCAAGAAAACGGCGCTCGCGTC
>CAIWSO010000537.1 GCA_903915315.1 uncultured Spartobacteria bacterium
ATGATGTGGCATCGGAGGCCCCGCTTGGACAAGCCACACTCTTCAAGGAAACCTTCAAGGCCAGCGGTGGGGAGATTGTGGCTTTTGAGACCTACACCACCGGCGATAAGGATTTTTCCGCGCAGCTCACAAATATCCGCCAAGGAAATCCAGACATTGTTTTCCTTCCAGCTTACTACAATGATGTGCCGCTCATCGCGCAGCAGGCCCGACGTCTTGGCATCACTGTTCCCTTGCTCGGTAGTGACGCCTGGAGTTCCCCGGAAATCATCAAACTCGGCGGCGCCGATGTGAATGGATCCTATTTCTGCAACCACTTTTCGACCCAGATTGCGACCGATGAGGCGAAGCAATTCATCACGGATTATACGGCAAAATACGGCCAAGCCCCGGACGATGTCGCCGCGCTCACATTCGATTCCTGCGGGCTCGTAGTGGAGGCTTTAAAAAATGCTGGAAAGAACGATCGGGAGGCCGTTCGCGAAGCCTTCTCGAAGATCCGCGAATACAAAGGCGTGACGGGCACATTTAAATTCGAGCCCGGTTCGGGAGATCCCATCAAAAGCGCAGTGGTGCTTCAGATCAAGGATGGGGCGTTCGTTTGGGTCGCCAACGCTTTGCCTTAACCGGATATCGCAAGCCCAATGGATTATTTCGCGCAGCAGGCTATTAATGCCGTTCAGCTCGGCTCCATTTACGCCCTTATTGCGCTCGGTTACAGCATGGTCTATGGCGTGCTGGTGATGATTAATTTCGCCCATGGCGATGTTTTCATGGTGAGCGCGTTTTTTTGCTTCCTGCTTTTGCTGTTCGTTCCAGCCCCCTTTGTCGTCGCGCTGATCGTGGTCATGTTGGCGACGGCGCTGCTTGGGGTTTGCATCGAGCGACTCGCCTACCGTCCGCTTCGCAATGCGCCACGCGTGTCGTCGATCATCACCGCGCTAGGCTGTGGCTTGGTGATTCAGAATACCACGCTCAGCCTGAGTCCGTACTCCCAGCGTATGCCTGAGTTATTTCACAGTAAGACATGGCAATTTGGGGAGATAACGGTTTCCTCACTCCAGGTTCACATTGTAGGCGTCTCGGTCGGGCTCATGCTGGCACTGGACTTCTTTATTCGCCGCACACGTTACGGACTGGCGATGCGTGCTATCGCGCAGGACCGTCTCAGCGTCCCTCTCATGGGGATACCTGTGAATACGATCATCAGCATGACTTTTGCGATCGGGGCTGGACTGGGAGGGGCGGCGGGCGTTCTTTATGGATTAGCCTACCCGGTCATTGGGGCCTCGATGGGCATGCTGGTGGGATGGAAGGCCTTTGTGGCCGCCGTGATCGGTGGTATCGGCAATATGCGTGGCGCGGTGCTAGGTGGCTACATGCTTGGGGCTGTCGAGGTGCTCACCGTGACAGTTCTTCCATCGACTTATCGTGACCTCGTGGCCTACTCGCTGTTGCTTGTGATCCTTATTTTCAAACCCCACGGCCTGCTAGGTCGTCCCTCGGTGCAAAAGGTGTGATGCGATTTCTCCAAATTCCTCCACCGCGTGGTGTGCTTCTGGCATTGGTCTGCTTTGCTCTCTCTGCCTGCTTTGCGATCGAAAAATTCAACATCGTCGATGATTACGTTCGGTTCATTCTCATTACGCTAGGGATCAATATCATCCTCTGTGCGAGCTTGAATCTTGTGAACGGATGGATGGGCGAATTTTCCGTCGGTCACGCCGGCTTCATGGCCCTCGGTGCCTATCTTTCAGCCATCGTCTCGGCGAAGTGGCTGGTGGGCGCGAATCCGCTGTGGATGTTTCCTCTTTCTGTAGTCGCGGGTGGTCTGCTGGCCGCCGTGGTCGGCTTGCTGCTTGGCATGTTATCC
>CAIWSO010000538.1 GCA_903915315.1 uncultured Spartobacteria bacterium
AATCTCAAACATGGCGCGGAAAGGTATTCTGGTGAACGGAGGCATGTTCTTGGAAATCGCCGCAAAACTCGACGCTCTAGTCGTCGACAAGACCGGCACCTTCACGATGGGGCAACCTTCGGTTCTGGAGGTCCTTAGTTTTTCAGATGCCTCCAGACTCGAAGTCCTCCAACTGGCGGCCGCGGCGGAGAAATATTCCGAGCATCCCCTTGCAAAAGCGGTTCTGCAGCGGGCCAAGGCGGAGGGGCTTGAAATTCCGCGTCCTGATGAGTTCAAAATTGAGGTTGGCAAGGGGGTGCTAATCCGATGGAAGGACGAAGCGATCGCAGTCGGGCAGCCTGACTATCTCCGGAGCCGGGGGATTGCGCTTTCATCCGAGATGGACGGCCTGATTTCCGGACAGCTGGAGCAAGGAAGGACCGTTATCGTGGTGGCACGGGGAACGAAAGCCCTCGGCCTGATCTCAATAGCGGATGAGGTCCGCCCTGAAACGCGGAACGTGATTTCGACTCTGTACCGTGTTCTTGGAAATACGAACATCACGATGCTGACCGGAGACAATCCCCGGGTGGCGGCTTCGATCGCCAAGCAGATAGGGATAGAGCGGGTAGAGTCGGGAATGCTTCCTGAGGGCAAGTACGATTTTATTAAGGGTCTACAAGAATCCGGTCTCGTTGTTGGGATGATCGGCGATGGAATCAATGATGCTCCCGCTCTCGCCTTGGCAGACGTAGGAATTGCGATGGGCGCGTCTGGGACTGATGTGGCGATTGAGGCAGCTGATGTGGCTCTATTGAATGACAACCTGGAACGGGTGGCGGATTTCATCTTACTCTCGCGAACCGTCATTCGGCGCATCAAGGCGAACATTTTTCTTTCGCTCATCTACAATGTGATTGGGATCATTCTTGGTGCGTTCGGTTTACTGTCTCCGATCATCGCGATCATCTTTCAGGAAGCTGGCTGCATCAGCATGGTTTTTAGCTCGACCCTCCTCCTCTGGGCGCGGCCGAAACGACTGCCAGCTTAGCGCCTTGGTCTCAGCCCTAAATGGAACGTGCCTATGAATGAGCGAAAGAAATGTTACGGCAAAATGTTACCAGACTTCGGGAAAGAACACTTTAATGAGTGGAACCAGGGCAAAGCCTTCTCCGTTATGATTGAAAGCTCAGGGATTGGAGTGCAGTCATACACGCTCAAGAGCAAACCGGATGAGTGGGAGGATTGCCTCGTCTGCGCGGATTATAGAACATGCTACGACTTGAGCATGGCGAAGCTTCATCTCTGGCGTGAGATCCAGTCCTTCACTTAAAGCATTCGCTGATCCGGAACGGTAGAAATACGGGATCTCACAGCTCCCGGCAGGCCATCACCGCCAACCTCGGCCTTGGTCCGCGGTGATCGCGTTTTTGCCCGAAGCCGCGCTTCGCCACCGCCCACCAGCAGGTACTGGAGGCTCTCCGCGACATGGGAGAAGCCGTTCTTGTTCGGCGCATCGCGGAACTTGTCTGAGCCGCCGGTCTGCACTCGCTTGTAGGCATATCGGCCGGCCATGGCCTGCCGCAGTGGGAATGAAGGAGTTGATGTGCCCATCGGTCAGGTGCATCGAGTCCTGGGGACAGACACTTTTATCCTCATTATCAGCGTACCAGTTTGGTTCAGCGTACTGTGGTATTCATAGGGCAGCCTTGAGCCAAATCGCTGTGCGGTCGTGGTGCCAGTTTGTATGCATTTGTCGGAATGGGGCGGGCTTTGTTGCATGACCGGTTGCCCAGTGCTGATCAGGTGTGGTGGATATTTTTGAGTAGCAAAAGCATTGACTGCCAATAAAATGGGCATGTGAATCTTTTTAAAATAAAAACGGTGTCGCGTTTTGTGGCGTTCTGTGTCGGGGTTGCAGGCGCTTTCGCTCAGGATAACGGGGCGGCCAAATCTGAAGCCGACCCAGTGGTTGGAAGGTGGAAGGTTGCAGGCAATTGGTTTTGGGAGTTTCAACCAGACGGAACCATTCAGCTTTTTGAAAGCAACGGTGAAGCTCCGCGTAAGAAGGGAAACTGGAACCTGATTTCGCCCCCGCAAACCAACCGGCGTTATCAGGTAATGTGGGAGAAAGGCGGGCCGCGAGAAACTGCCTTGCTCACTAGAAATCCGGAGGCGCTGATTATCGAATCGCAAAAAGGGTTCAAGGGCTCACGCGTCCAACCGCTTGTCAATACACCCGCCGATCAGGCCAAGCAGGCCGCGCCGGG
>CAIWSO010000539.1 GCA_903915315.1 uncultured Spartobacteria bacterium
ACGCCTGCGGTGATTCATCGAATCAAGGACCTCGATGCGGCTTGGCATTGGGTCGATGCCCAATCCCTTTTTGATGATCGCATCGTGAAGGTTCCTATAGAATACCTTCGCGTCATTGGAGGTCCTAACGGCAAAGCCTCGGGAAATTCCATCGAGGAGGCGATTGTTCATGCTGTTCACGAAATCTTTGAAAGGCGCTCCCACATTACGGTGCTTCGAAATCGCATGGTCATGCCGACGATTGACCCGCGCACAATTACCCATCCAATCCTTCAACAACAAATCGCCTTTATTCGAAGTCTAGGCATTGAGTTGACCATTAAAGATCTCTCCTTTGGTGGAGTGCTTCCCTGCGTCGGTGTTTATTTTAAAGACCCAAATATCCCGGACGACTTTCAGTTCCACCATTTCTTCAAAGTCGGGGCCTCTTTCGATAGGGAAGAAGCGCTGATCAGGACATTCACGGAATACACGCAGGGACGCAAATCGCATGAGTTTTTGGATAAAAGCGCACCCGATCACGAGGCAAAATTAGCCGCTTTGCTGGATCATGATTTTCGAAGCCTCAAAACATGCGGAAACGATGGCGACAATTTCCTCTCCACATTCATGTTCGGATTTGTGCCTTACAAAAATGCCGACTTCTTCATGGAGGGCGAGGTGGTTTCGTTTGATCGGGGTGAGCAATACCAAGACTGCTTAGACGACATCGCGCACGCACGTCGGATTTGCGAAACTCTGGGTAAGGACTTACTCGTCGTGGATCTCACCAACCCCGAATTTGGTTTTCCCGTAGTGCAAGTGATCATCCCCGGTTACTCCGATGTGCTTCCATTCCATCCGGCAAACAGTAAGGGGCTCTTTTCGCAATGGACCCGCACCGATGTTTTGGAGTCCTACCACTAAAAATCGCGCAACTTTTCGTTATGCGGTGTGTTTGATCGACTGCATCCCAGTGGATGCACAACCAAACATAAAATATGAAAAAATCCTTATTCCTATCAACTCTCATTCTTACCACATCCCTTGCTTTGCTTGGGAGTAATCCGGTTCTTGCAAAAGACGACGCCAAGAAAAAAGACCCCGCGAAAGAGTTTGAAAAATTGGATGTCGACAAAAACGCTTCATTGAGCAAAGACGAATTTAAGGCTGAGGCGAAAGATCCCGCAAAAGCCGAGAAGGCCTTCATTGCCAAAGACACCAATAAAGATGGTGCATTAAGCTTGGAGGAGTTTTCAGCAAAAAAAGCAAAGGCCCCTAAAAAAGATAAATCAGCCGCCCCAGCTAAAAGCGAATAAGGCAAATTAGCTCACGAATTTTCTAGCTGTGAGGGGAAAGCCCCAATTCCCCTCACAGTCGAGCGTAACGTTCAGTAGGTTTATAATATCGCTCATGGTTTTACATTCGGCCTCAAGCGGCTCAATCTGTTCAAATATTGTCGCTGGAATTAAACAAAACATTGCACTTTATGTAATGTTTTGTAGAGTCTAGGTCATGCAGCCTTTGAAGCAACTTACCCAGTCGCTCCGCATCCTTGCAGAACGGGAGCATTGTGTCTTTGCGCCCTCGGATTTGGCCGCGGCCGTGCCTGAATGTGAACATTTGGCGGTTCTGTTGTCCCGAGCGACGAAGGCTGGGCTATTGAAACGTGTCTGTCGCGGTATTTATTTATATCCTCTGCCGGACTATTCGGAAGAGCATCTGCTTTTTCATGCGGCAGCGCGGCTGCGAGCGGGGGAGTTCAATTACATTAGTCTCGAAACCGTCCTTAGTGATGCTGGGGTTATCTCGCAAGTGCCGATGAACTGGATCAGCCTCATGACCTCCGGTCGTAGTCATGTGGTGAGTTGCGGGAACTATGGCCGCATTGAATTCGTGCACACATCCCAGCGGCCCAATGACGTGAGCGCAGAACTAACCTATGACTCGGAGCGCCATCTGTGGCGGGCGTCAGTTCGGCAAGCCCTGCGCGATATGAAGGCCACGCGCCGCAGCATGGAACTCGTGGATGAGGAGGCAGCGCGTGAGCTTGTTTGAGCAAGTGGTGAACGAGGCGCTGCGGTCTCGGGCAGAACTCACCTCACTGCGCCCCGTGGTCGAAAAGGAATTACTGCATCACGACATCCTCCGTGAGATGAGCGAGGCCGACTTGCTCAGTGGACTTACCTTCATTGGTGGAACCTGTCTGCGGGCCTGCTACGGTTCCCTAAGACTTAGCGAAGACCTCGACTTCGCTGGCGGCAGTGACTTCCAGTGGAGTGAACTGGCCGAACTCGCGCGTGTCCTCGTGGATCGACTGCAAACTCGCTACGGACTTCCTGTCAGCGTCAGTGATCCTGTTAAGACAGGTGGCAAAGTCTCCACCTGGAAGCTGACCATTGAGACCCGCTCCGGTAAAAAGCATCTGCCGGCGCAACGTATCCATCTCGATATTTGCTCCATCCCCAGCCACGACCCTCGTCCAATGATGTTGCGTAATCTCTACGGCATCGACCTCGGCACCTCGGGACTCATTCTTCAAGCCCAGAGCCGCGAAGAAATTCTGGCTGACAAAGTTATTGCTCTCGCCTTCCGCGAGAACCGTATCAAAAATCGTGACCTTTGGGACATCGCCTGGCTCACCCAGCAAGGCATCGAACTCCCCGCCAAGCTCATCCCTTTAAAAATCCGCGATCACCAGCGCGAGGAAGCTGAGTTCACTGCCTTGCTCAAGGAGCGAATTGCGTCCCTTAAGACGCAGCCCGAAATGCGTAAAGAATTCCTCAAGGAAATGCGCCGTTTCTTACCTAGCAACACGGCACGTGACACTATCGAAAAGGAAGCGTTTTGGATCTACCTGACGCAGCGTGTGGAGGACTTCGCTCGGGAGGCCATGTCGGCTTTGAAGAACTGACCATAAATGGACTAGACTATGGCCATCGAATCCGGAAAACGGGCGGCGACTAACTAGCGAAGACTCAGTGCCGTGATGGCGGCGTTGATCGATTGGGACCAGCGGGTAGCGAATGTCCATTCCTCGGCTAAGACAAGGAGGGAGGCTGCGTCTTGCGGGGCTTGGTCGGCTTCTCGGGTTCGGGTTTCGAGTTGTTCCAAGTGGGCGTTGATTTCCTTGCGCAGCTTGATCAAATCGGACTCCAATTGTTTGAGTTCGCCCTGCAAGACGGCCTTAGCGATGGGCGAGGCGAGCGAAGTTTTTTTCTCTAGGGCGACGCTCGCACGACGAGTAAGGTCGCCGGTGCGGGAAAATAAATCCCAGTCTGGTGAAACCTTGGTGGTGGTTTCCGTGCCTCCCAGAAGAGCAGCGAGGTGACGGAGGCGGTGGGGATGGCTGGAGAGGGTTTTGCGGCCCTCGTTGAGTAAGGTGGACTTAGTTGCGCTACCGAAGGCTTTGTCTGGGTGGGCCTCTGCCATGAGGGCGTGATATTTTGCCTTTAGATCGTCCAAATCGATCCAGGCTCGGCGGTCCAACCCGAACTCACTGAAAAAATCTGTCACGCGGAAAAGCTCTCTCCGCAAGAGCAGTGGGCCACGGCGTTCGGGTTGGTGACTTTGAATCCGCCCTTCTGCAAATCGTCGCTGAAGTCGAGTTCCGAGCCACTCACAAATAAGGCGCTCTTCGGGTCAACGACGACGCGGACGCTATTTG
>CAIWSO010000540.1 GCA_903915315.1 uncultured Spartobacteria bacterium
CATTCCGCGCCATCGAATTCGTGGTGCTGAACACCGAGGCGGTCGAAGAAATCCGCGTATTCCTTGGCGGTGATCTCCGGCAGGTCGGTCATGCTGCTGGGGTAGTAATTTTGGTTGTAGGCCTTGAGAATTCCCATGACCTCAATGCCAGCCTCATGGTTGGCAGCCGACGCGCTGCGGTTGCAGTGCGTGAGCGTCCAGACCGGCTTGTCGGTGTCATTGAAATTACACCGGATAATCTCGTCACCGATGAGGATTTCGCTTGGGTCGAAGTGGGCGGGGTAGCCTTTCGGCCATGGCTGGGGCTTGCGCGGATCGGGGAAGGTCACTCCCGGATCGGGGCGGAAGAGGATGGTGGTGTCTTTCGCGGAAATGGATTTCTCCAGCTTGCCCTTGCCCCAGGTGGCGATGCGCCGGTCGGTTTTTTTGCCCTTGCCCATGTATTTCGAACCCTCGTTGCCGAACCCGTAGCCGAGGGTGTGCATCATGACGCCGATGCCATTCGCCTTGAGTTTATCGATGAAGGCCTTCAGGTCCGCCTCGCCGCGCGGGAAGACCTTCGTGTTGACCGAAAGCGTTTCGATGGTTTTCGGCATATACTCCCCGCGCCAGGTGTCGGTGTGCAAATACACGCGCTTCGCCTTTAATTCCTTCGCGTATTCGATGAGCGGATCGAGGTCCTCGGGCTTCTCGGCGCTGATCACGAGGTGCGTGGTGTCCTCGGCGTTTTTGTTCCAGTCCTGGACCCATTGTTTGGCGCGTTCGTAGGTCCATTCGCCCTCCACCTTCGGGTGGGGCAAATTATCTTCCGTCCAAATACGGAGCAAAGCCTCGTTGTGCTCCTCATCGTTCCGCCGAATAAAAAAAGCGATGCCGCCTTTTGGATCATCCGCCCCGCGTTTCCAGTAAAGCGGCCATGTGGCGTGCGCGTAGAGCCGGACAGTCCCCGCGTTTCCGTCCGTGCCGACGATGTAGTCCAATGGAACCATCTCGGGGAAGTGTCCGCGTTGGAAACTCGTGCGGAAATTCAGCACAGGCTGGGTGCCGTCGGGCGCGTTCTCGATGTTTTCGAGGCGGAACGAAATGAACCGGTCGCCGGCATTCACCGCGATGGTCACGCGGGTTTTGTCCTCGGCTGTGAGAATGAGATTGCCATCCTTCGACTCGGAGGAAACGAATGGGATGGTTTTCTCCTCAGCCCCCGTGCCGGTCGTGAGGTAAAAGCCTGGACCGAAATTGTCCGGGAAGAGCAGGTTTGTGCTGTTGCCGATCGTGTAGGAGAGCGGCTTGCCCTCGGCGGAGAGCATGAAGGTGACATTCCTGCCCTTGATCGTCTGCGCGCCGGGCCCGCTCTTGCCGGTATCGGTGGCGGTGACCTTCGGCGGCGGGGAGGGCTTGCAGGAAGCGAGGAGCAAAAGCCCGGCGGCGCCGAGCAGGAGGAGTGGGTTTTTGATCATAGTTGTTGTTTTGAGTGGTTAGAAATCTTGTGGATCGACTTTAGTTTTGGCCGGCGACTTTCCATTTCGGGTCTTTGAAAGTGATCCAAGTGATGTTCGAGGTGATGCCGGGGGCTTTCTTGGGCTTGAGGGCCACAGATTTTGCCTCGCTCCAGCTTCTGAGCGGGTCTCGGTCTCCGAGGAGACGGATTCGCTCGGCGGGAATCTCGAGGGTTTGCCAGGCATCGGAGCCCTGGATTTCGAAGTCGGCGCTGTAGGGGCCGTTCACCGCGAGAGTGAAGGTTTGCGGTTGGGTGCAGTGGAACTCGAAAACCATCACGGCGCCCTCGGGGGCTTTGCGGTGGGCATCACCAAAGATTTGGCAGCTGACTTCGTGGGGGGATTTGGGCCGGAGGCCTTTGGCACCCGCCACCTCGATGACATCCACCTCGGACCAGAACTCACTACCGTCCTCGGCGAAGACTTTCGTCGCCACGGCCTTTCCGAGATGAGCGGGAATCGCGGCGGTGAAGTCCGAGGAAATCACGATGTCGCCTTGGTAGCGGATGTTCGCGAAGGCAAAGACATAGTCGTCCACATTCTGGACGGGAATTTTTGCGACCCAAGTATC
>CAIWSO010000541.1 GCA_903915315.1 uncultured Spartobacteria bacterium
CACGACATTCCACATGATATTTGCGGCAAGATCGTGCGCGCCGTGGATGAATCGGAGGTGGCGAGATTGCGCGATTTGCAAGCCCGCGGAACAGCGAACGGCCTGCGTGGACTGCAATGGCTCGAGGGGGCAGCCATTCAAGAAATCGAGCCCTATGCCGTCGGTCGAGCGGCCTTGCGAGTGCCTGAGGAGGGTATTGTGGACTACGCCGCCGTGATGCGAAAGATGGTGGAGTTACTCCGCGCCGCTGGTCATCAGGTCCGAACGAGTGCTCCGGCATTGAGGATACAAACGAGCGGCAGTCGGCAAATTGTTTCCACCCCTCAGGAGGATATAGCTGCGGACTTCGTCATCAATTGCGCGGGACTTCATTGCGATCGTGTGGCCAAATCGGCTGGCCTCCAGCCCGACTCGAGCATCATTCCCTTTCGAGGTGATTATTGGAAGTTGTCACCAAGCGGGGAGCACCTCGTGAGGCATTTGATTTATCCTGTTCCGGATCCCACGCTGCCATTTTTAGGTGTCCACTTCACTCGGATGATTGGCGGCGGCATTGAAGCTGGGCCGAATGCGGTGCTCGCCTTCAAGCGGGAAGGATACCAGCGCACGGATTTCTCACTGCAAGATACTTGGGAGACGTTCACATTTCCTGGCCTCTACCGATTTCTGAAAAAATATCCAGGCACGACATGGAGCGAGTTGCGAAACTCGTTTAGCAAAGTCGTTTTTCTCAAAAACCTTCAGCGCTTGATTCCTGACATTCGCATGGAGCACATCTCGCGCGAGGGTGGGAGCGGAGTTCGTGCTCAAGCCATTCATCGCGATGGTTCGCTTCTGATGGATTTTTCGCTCGAGCAAAAGCCTGGCCAGATCCACCTCCTCAACGCCCCATCCCCCGGAGCCACCGCCTCACTAGCAATCGGCAATTACCTCATTGCTCAAATGCTCGGCGGATCAAAAAAGAACGGGCAATAATTCGTCGAAGTGTTCTGCACAACATCAAGACGCCCCCTGTTGCAGTATATGCGCCTCGCCGATAATTAAGCTCTTCACATATGCCACAAGATATAACGTCCATTGAAGAGTGTTCAATTGAGCCCATCGCGTCCTCTCCGCCGAATGAGGATGAGACTCGTGCTTGCAGAGCATCGCAAACACTTTCTGATCTCGAGTTGGCGCAGGATTGCCGGACTGAGCCGGAATGGCTTTCTAGGGCTTCGCGCTCTATCGATCCCGTCGTTCTTGCCGCGATAGCGCGGAATCCGAACACACCGAAGCCCGTTCTTTTTCGCTTGTGGGCGAAGTTTCCCGAGGCCGTGATCGAAAATCCCGTTCTCACATTGTGGGAATTCACTTCCAACGGGCCTTTAATGGCAGGGATTCGAAGGGAAGTGATTGTTTCACTTTACGAAGCTTTTTTAAAGACACCTGGCTTAGTTTTTCCAGAAACCCTTCTTCCGGTCGATTGGCGCATTGATTTTCTCAAAAAATGGCCGCACCAATCGAACCTACCTCTTCATTATTTTCTCCGCGATCCGAGTGAGGATGTGCGGTTGGTATTTCTTGAGCATACCCTCCCATCGAAGATTGGGCACGCTGGTTCGGAGAGTTTTCCTATCGAGTCTTTGGAAAATCTCCTCACTGATGCTTCGCCACCAATCTGGAAGGCCTTCCTTTTCGCCGTCACAAACAAATGGATCGGCCCTCAAACTGAGAATCTGAGTTTTTGGCATGAGACGGCGCGCCGCTTGCATTCCTTTCGGTGGCGTGGGGTAAATGCGAGTCTTTCGCGGTGGGAGAGTCTTCCCGTGGATTTGATTGAGGCTATATC
>CAIWSO010000542.1 GCA_903915315.1 uncultured Spartobacteria bacterium
CCGCTGTCGCCGATAGCGCGACCTCGCCGTAAGCGTGTAGGCAAGAGCCCCCGCCGCCAAGAGAGGAATGGGCGAAAGAGCCGCCAGAGTCAGCACCGGGCTGTAGGTCATCATAAGCACGCTCACGATCAATATTTGGAGGATCGCTACCGTTCCCTGCTCAATACCATCAATCAAAACCCGCTCGACGCTCGTGACGTCTTCAATCAACCGGGTCATAATGTCACCGGTCGCACGATTATCGAACCAATGAAGGGGCAACTTTTGAATGTGCGCGTATAGCTCGCTCCGCAGGTCAAAGATCACATGCTGCTCAAAGTGATTATTGAAAATGATGCGAAGAGAATTCAGAAGGTTCTGAGCAAAAAACGCGGCAAATCCGAGTCCAACCAGCGGCAAGAGCAATTCCGGACGATTTTTGCCGATCACCTGGTCGACGATCTGTTGCGTCACCGCCGGAAAGACCACGACCATGAGTGTCCCCATCAAAGCACAGAAGAGCGTGGCAAATGCCAATAAGGGATACCGCCGCACATAAGGAAAAACGCGAATAAAAACCTGCATATCCCTCACTATCTCAATAGCGCGACAGTGTGACAACCCCGCTCTGCCCTTTGCTATTTTGCCCCCCTTATTCAAAATCGGCCAAAGCAGTGTTGATGCCGCCACGGGATTTGATTTACTGGCAGCGGATGTCTCCCACACTTCTGATTGTCGATGATGAGAAAAATACGCGCGATGGATTGCGTAACGCGCTCTCGGATGCTTTTGAGGTTTACGTGGCAGCGGATGTTGACGGGGCCCTGCAAACCATCGAGAGCATGCCCGCGGATGTTATTCTAACCGATCTGAAACTCGGTGGCGCTGATGGCATGTCACTCATTCAATCAGTAATGAAGCGGCCTAATCCGCCCATCTGCATCATGATGACCGCGTATGGATCGGTCGATACTGCTGTCGAGGCGATGAAGTATGGTGCGTATGATTTTGTCACGAAGCCGGTGAATATCGACCGGCTGGAAATTCTCATCAAGCGGGCGATTCGAGAGAGAAACACATCCCGCGAGAACCAAGAATTGCGATCCAAAGTGGAACGCCAATTCAAGATCGAGGGAATGATCGGTCACTCACCGGTGATGACCGAGGTCTTTGAAACAATCAAACAAGTCGCTCCCTCCCGGGCCACAGTCCTCATCCAAGGCGAAAGTGGAACGGGCAAAGAACTGGCCGCTCACGCCATCCACCACCTCAGCCAACGGGCAAAAGAAAAGTTTGTCGCCGTTCATTGCGCTGCGCTGACGCCGGAGTTGCTCGCCAGCGAGCTTTTTGGCCATGAGAAGGGCGCCTTCACTGGAGCCCATGAGCGGCGAATCGGGCGCTTCGAACAAGCCGCGGGCGGCACCCTTTTTCTCGATGAAATCGGGGAGATCGACCTAAGCACGCAGGTCAAAATCCTACGCGTCCTAGGTGAGCGCACTTTTGAACGTGTGGGTGGCGGGGAGACACTCTCTTCCGACGTCAGGCTCATTGCCGCCACCAACAAGGATCTGGCTCAACTCGTCGCGGAGGGGAAATTCCGCGAAGACCTTTTTTTCCGTCTGCACGTGGTTCCGCTCACCATGCCGCCCCTTCGCGACAGGAAGGTCGATATCCCCATGC
>CAIWSO010000543.1 GCA_903915315.1 uncultured Spartobacteria bacterium
ACCATCGTACTCCGCCATAAACCATCACTGCACCGAGGAGGACCACCCCCACGGCAAAAACGACAGCAAATTTGAAACTACGGGCAGGCACCTGAGAACGATGCGCCGAGCAGCGGCTGGGGCAAAGCAAAAACCTAAAATGGATTCGAAGTGGCTGTCTGAGCGAGAAGCACGGTGGATAGCAACTCCCTCAGCGCCTCCGCCACTTCCCTGCCGACAGGATCACTCGCCGCAATGCTGGCCACACGAGCGGAACGGGCCTCATATTGATCCCCACGAAAGATCGCATGGAGAAGCTCGCACCCGTCCAAAAGGCTGATCAATGTCGCATCGAAGTGGCTCGGCGGATCGTCACTGAGGATAAGTCGCTCTAAGCGCGTGCGGACTTCCACCCTCTCCTCGTTGTGAATGGTCGGATAACGCCTCAAACCCAAAACCCATAGGATTTTTTTGTCCTCCCTTTTTAAAATCCCTCGCTCGATGAGATGGGCAAGCGCCTCAGATTCGATTTCTTTTTTTTCGTTGGCGAGAATGGAAAGCCAATAATGAACCGAGTGTTCTTGAGAATCCTTAGCGATGAGGGCCAGCCAAGGATCGAGCAGGGGATTGCCCGTCGTCTCGGCGTTGAGCACTTTGACTTGGGGGCCGTCCGTGCATATGCGACCGGCCATGGAAAGATCGTCCAGCAAAGCGCCAGCCATCCCAAGCCCCAGGGCGAACGGGGGCAATGGAAGATGGGCTCCAGTTTCATCGTCGAGTGACAGCAATACGATTTCTTCAATAAGGGCGAGTGGTGGTTTCATATGGATACTTTTTTCACGATAACGCGGATTTTTGAAAAGCGAGGCCCGGTCGGGTTTCACCTGATAGGGATAAATGAGGTCGCGATTTGTGGGAACTGCGGGAGAACGATTGATTTTTTTGGGAATCAGAGGATGGTTGGGCCCGATATTATGTTTTTTGATTTCCTGAAATTTGTCTTCATCTGCCTCGAAGTGGTTTTGATTTTTAACCTCCTGATTGTGGTCCACGAACTGGGACACTTTCTCGCGGCACGCTGGCGCGGATTGGTAGTCGAGAAATTCGCTATCTGGTTCGGCAAGCCAATCTGGAGCAAGAAAATCGGCGGGGTGGAATACCGCCTCGGGTCGATACCAGCGGGCGGCTTCGTCGCCATCCCACAACTGGCGCCGATGGAGGCTCTCGAAGGAGATGCCGAACAGCCCCGCGAAACCTTGCCGCCCGTTAAGCCATTGGACAAAATCATCGTGGCCGCCGCCGGTCCGCTTTTCAGTTTTGGCTTAGCCTTTGCTATGGCTTGCATTGTTTGGGTAGTGGGCAAGCCGCAGAGTGAGTTTGATTTTCCCGTGCTCGGCTTCGTGAAGGAGGGTGGCCCCGCCTACGCCGCAGGTCTGCGCCCCGGTGACAAGATTCTCGCGGTGGACGGAAAACCGGTGAAACATTTCCTCAGTGGAACGGATAGCGTGAAATGGCGAATTGTCCGCAGTGAGGGCGAGAAGATTCCTTTCACTATCTCACGCGAAGGGCAAGAGATCACACTCGAGAGCGGTTGGACTAAACCCACAATCTCCAACTGGCGTCGCCCCGCTCTGCGCGAAATCCAAGTCGGGCCACGCATTGTTCCCGGCATCGGATTCGTGGTTCGCGGGAGTCTTGCTGATAAGTCTGGATTGAAGGCTGGCGATCTTATTACCGACATCGACGGCACACCGATCTTCAACCTCAATGAAATCGGCCCAGTGATCGACTCCAAGCGCGGCCAAGAAATCACTCTCGGCGTGGAACGCGGTGGCCAACCCATCACTTGTAAAATGACACTGCCCGCACCCACTCCCGATGCATCTCCGGTGAATTTTGGCATCGAGTGGGGGCGCTCGGTCTTGGTTCATCCGGATCCCATCGATCAGGTCAAGGACGCTGCAACGAGTATTTTTAGGATGGTCGGAGCATTGCTCTCTCCGGGGTCCGATGTGAAAGCGGCGCACTTCAGCGGCCCGGTCGGTATCATGCGCTTGTATTACCAGATTTTCGAATCCGAGAATGGTTGGCGCATCGCACTCGCGTTCAGCGTCCTCATTAACGTCAATTTGGCCCTCATGAACCTGCTGCCTTTTCCCGTGTTGGATGGCGGCCACATCACCCTGGCAATCATCGAGGCCATTCGCCGCAAGCCTATCAGCGTTCGCTTGCTGGAGATTGTTCAAACGGCCTGTGCCGTCCTGCTGATTGGGTTCATGCTGTATCTGACTTTCTATGATGTCGGAGATATTGTCGCCTCGA
>CAIWSO010000544.1 GCA_903915315.1 uncultured Spartobacteria bacterium
CAGCGGATTCGTCAGCGGGAGTATGGATGGGTTTGACGATTTGCCAACCTGTGGGGGAGCGATTCAATTCCAGGGTTGTGTTGGCGCGGTGAATTTCCAGTCGGTTGAGCCTGGACGGGTCGACCGTGGTGAGGCGTCGGTCGCGAAAGCTCGAGGGCGGCTCCATGATGAGTTGGACAAGATCGGTGGGAATCAGGAAAACAATTTTGGAATTTTTAAAGCAAACGTAATGGCGAGTTCCATCCGCGCTGCTCTTACCGACAAGGAGCGAGGGATTTTTATCACCTTTAAAGTCAATCTGGAGGCTGCTTTTCAATACCCCGTATTCAGAGAGGTCGGATTCGTCTCGGATTTCGCTCGCATTGATGCGGTCGAGAACGAGTGTGCCGAGGGCGGATTGGAAGAGTTGTTTGATAGCCTCTGGTGCGGCGATATCCTCAGTCTCGGTTGCGACCACCCACTCCGCATCGGCTCTTTTTAAGAGAAAAGATTGGTCTCCATTCTTGATTATGATGCTAGTGATCTCGCTAGGATCGAAATCGAATAGAGGAGATCCAGCCGATTTCAATCTGACATCCGAAAGGCGCCATTTTGCAGTGGTGGCGACAAAAATGATAAGGCCTGTCGCCACCAATAGAAGGAAAGTTGTGGCCAATTTGTTCACGATCGGCGCCTCCACCACACTATCAGGCCCAGCATCGCAGCAGTGGTGGGCATGGCGACCATGACGACAAGAGCGAGTTGGGAAAGTTGAAGGTCGGTGATTTGAAGAGCAAACCGGACTGTATTTTTTGCCGTGATGCCACTGAGGTTCCCTTGGTCGATAAGGTAGTGGATGCAGCCGATCAGGAGATCCAGACCCGGTTGTGAGATTGAAGTGTTGTAGGCAAACTGGGACGAGCCGACGACAATGAGTCGCGATGTCTGGACATTCACGCGGTCATCTTCCACGCCGTCCCGATCGGCCAGAGCCGCGATGATGACGGGTTGGCCATGGTCGATGCCGTCATCATAGCGGACGCCTTCCGCTTGGTTTGGGGCATAGGAGGTTTCACCCCAGAATTCCTCGGCGGCTTGAGTGAGCGGGCGGATCTGGATTTTTTCTTTTTGAGCGAGATCCTTGTCAAATGAGAGGGACTGCGTTCCGCCGGGGAATAGGATATTCACCCCCTGAAGCCGTCGTGTGATTTCGGCATTTTTTAAAACTTCTGCGGTCACGTCGCGAAGGATGCCCATCGCGAAGGGCAGTTTGATGAGGCGAAGGACGCGATCGTCTTGGGGCAGGATGCCATTTGCGGCCAAGAGAGAGTGAAGGCGGGGAGTCGAAGCGTCTGGGTCCAATAAGACCAGCATCTTGCCTTGTAAACGAAGCCAAGCTGCAAGGACGGCCGCTTCACGCTCATCCAAATCCGACTTAGGTGCGGCGATGACCACCGCGGCGGCGTCATCGGGGACTTTGTCAATGGAAGAGAGCGAAAGAGGAATACAGGTCGCGTTCTGGCGATGAATGGCATCGATCCAAGTGGACAGGTCGCCGCTAATATCAGGGGAAGGTTCCCCATGCCCTTGAAGGAAGTAGATGTTTTGGCTGCCCGGTTTGAGGAGGCTCATGAGGCCGCTGGTCAGTATCTGTTCACCACGGAAGCCGAGCAGAATTGGGGCTTCGCCTTGGGCGAGGGGGGACATATCGAATTCTCCCATTTCCGCCAAATTCACCACGCGCTGACGTCCTTCGTAGTCCAAGATGGCGACGTTATCGAGGTTTGTGAGGTTGTATTTTGTTTGAATGGCCTGAATCCTGGAAGGGTTGCGGGTCGGATCCACGTATTCCACAACCAAGCCTTGGCGCTTATGGAACAGGATTTCTGTCATCAGGCTTCGTACGTCACCGAGGATTTGGGAAACGGGCGAAAGAAACGAGGGTGAGGAAACAACGATGATGCTGAGCGGTTGCTTGAATTCACCAAGGATGACTTTCGTCTGTTCTGCGAGCGTGAACTTTTGGGATCGGGAGTAGTCGCGGCGCTCGTAGTGTGAAAATCCAAGATAGTTGACGAGCACGTAAATGACGGCAACGGCGAGGCATTGGAGGCCTATGCTGATTTTGATGCCAGTGCGTCCCGGTGTCATGATTTCCAGCGGCGGTATTGAAAGACGTGAAGTGTGGCGAAGAGCACCAAAAGCGTGGAGCTGATATAAAAAACAATCGGGCGCGAATCCACGATACCACGAGAAAAATCCATCATGTGTTCGATGGGAGAAAAGTAATAGGTGACCTCTCTAATGAAAGCGCCACTGGCTGGCATAATGAAGGAGAGAAGTCCGAGAAAAAACAAAGCCAAGATCGCCGCAAACGAGATCATGGCAGCAACGATTTGATTGTCTGTAAGAGCCGATGCCAAGCAGCCAATCGAGGTGTAGAGCATGCCCATTAAGAACAGAATCGAGTAGGCGCCAAGGAAGACTCCCATGTAAGCCCCAATGTAGGATCCGGTGTAGCTTGTCCCGCCCGCGCTCAACCCTGTGACCAATTGGAAGGTGACGAAATAGAGGAGGCTTGGGACCCACAAAACGAGGTAGAAAAAGAGCGCTCCGGCATACTTGGCCAGCACCACCTGGGAGTCACGCACGGGTGCGGTCATCAGCGTTTCGATGGTGCCCATCTTGGATTCCTCGGCAAAGACGCGCATGGTCGTAAAGGGGAAGACTAAGAGGAAAGGAAACCAGAAATACATCGTGTTGAAGAAGGCTTCGACGACGGTGGTTGTTCCCCGTGCATTGTTGAGCATCGTGATTCCCGCGTGAAAGTTGAAGCCTGTGATCACCAAAAAAAAGAACAGAACGATATACGCGATCGGTTGGTGGAAGGTTGAAGCCACCTCACGGCGAAAAAGAATGAAAAACCGGGCCATATTTAGACATCCTCCCCGTTTGTGACTTCCGCAAAAACTTGTTCCAGTGAGACCGGTGGTCGGCTCAACTCGCGGACAGGCCAACTTTTTTCGACGGCAAATTGATAAATAGTCTCTCTGGGATCATGCCCCGGTGTGCAATGGATCTTGAAGATCGACCAAGCACCATCGGACCGGATACTCACGGTTTGCACGCCCTCGAGTTTACGCAAATCCGCCGCAGCGATACGGGCGTCAGGCACACGGGCGTCGAGTAAAACCTGGCATTCCTGGCCGAGACGTGCGCGAAGATTTTGAGGAGTGTCGAGCGCTTCGATTCGACCCTTATTGATAATGATCACCCTGGAGCAAAGCATTTCGACTTCGGGCAGAATATGCGTCGAGATGAGGATGGTGTGGTGACGACGAAGGTTGCGGATCAAGTCCCGCACGAGTCGGATTTGGTTCGGATCGAGTCCGATGGTGGGCTCGTCGAGGATGAGGAGGTCCGGTTCATGCACCATGGCGTCGGCGAGTCCGACCCTCTGACGGTAACCTTTGGAGAGGCGGGAGATCATTTTTTTTTCGACATCCTCAAGACCGCAAAGCTCGAGCACATCGCTGATGCGTTCCCGTAAACGGCGGCGGGGAACTCCCTTCAGTGCCGCTCGATAGCGAAGGAATTCACTGACCCTCATGTCGGTATACAACGGAACGTTTTCCGGCATGTAGCCGATATGTTCCCGGGCGCGCAGGGAATCGGTGAAAACATCGTATCCTGCAACCTCGGCATGGCCGGATGTGGGTGGGAGAAATCCGGCGAGCATTTTCATCGTTGTGCTCTTGCCCGCACCGTTCGGGCCGAGGAATCCGACGATCTCGCCTTTTTGGACTTCAAAATCGATGCCATCCACAGCCGTGTTGGCACCAAATTTCTTTGTCAGTTTTTCCACCTTAACCATGAAGACGTCATTTTAAACGGACTTTGCCGTTTGGGGAAGAAAAAGGGTGAAAATCAAGTGACCGAAACACGATTTTTTAATGGAGAGAATTCAGAGAAAATTCGCAAATGCTCGAAATGCAGGTGGGCGGTATTGCGCTGAAAGGAGTAGGAGGTGCGGATTGATGAGATCCACCCAGAAAGGGTTTGCCATAAACGGGGCGGTTGGAGTAGGGCTTGGCGCTGACATGAAAAATACAAAATTTCGCTCGGGTGTGTTGTTCGGAGATGAAGTCAAGGCGTTGCTTGATCAAGCCAAGGCTGAGAATTTTGCCCTGCCGGCGGTCAATTGCATCGGAACGAGTTCTGTGAATGCCGCGCTGGCTGCCGGGCGCGAGTTGAACTCCCCGATGATGATTCAATTTTCAAACGGGGGAGCGCAGTTTTTTATTGGCAAGGGTGTGAAGGGTGACAACCAGCTAGGGCCCGTGCTGGGCGGCATCGCGGGGGCCATTTACACCGATCAGGCAGCGAAGGCCTACGGTGTGCCTGTGATTTTAAATACGGATCATTGCTCGAAGAAGTTGCTCCCTTGGATTGATGGGCTATTGGCGGCCAGCGAGGAGCAATTCGCCAAAACAGGGCAGCCTCTCTACAGTTCCCACATGCTCGATTTATCCGAGGAGCCGCTTCTGGAAAATATAGAGACCTGCTGCATGTATCTCCAACGCATGGCGAAAATGGGCATGACTCTCGAAATCGAACTCGGCGTGACGGGTGGTGAAGAAGACGGCGTCGACAATAGCGATGTGCATGAGTCCCGCCTCTACACGCAACCAGAGGAAGTCGCCGCGATGTATGAAGCCCTCAGCGACGTGAGTCCGAACTTCACGGTGGCTGCGGCCTTCGGTAACGTGCACGGCGTTTACAAACCGGGGAATGTGAAGCTGAAGCCCACGATCTTGCGTGATTCTCAAGAATACATTCAGAAAAAATTTGGCACCGGTCCTAAGCCTGTGAACTTTGTTTTTCATGGTGGATCTGGTTCCTCGCGCGAGGAAATCCGCGAAGCCATCAGCTACGGCGCAATCAAGATGAACTTGGATACGGATCTCCAATGGGCTTACTGGGATGGAATCCGCGCTTACGATGCGAAAAACCATGATTTTCTCCAAGGTCAGATCGGCAATCCCACGGGTCCGGATTCCCCCAACAAAAAATACTACGATCCGCGCGTGTGGTTGGGTGCAGCCGAGGCGTCCTTCACGAAGCGTTTACTGACGTCCTTCGAGGATCTCGATTGCGTCGGGCGCAACGCCTAGTCGCTCGCTCGTTTGTCGGTAAGTGATATGACGCTTGGTGAATTCCACTGGGCGTCGATTTCTCTGTTTGCGCAGAGAGCGAAGTTGCCGAATCAAATCCTGGAAGCGTTTCAGGGCCTTTTCGTTTTTTCCGTATGGACGGCGTGGAACAACCGGTGAACGACTGGTGAAGCCAGCAAACCCACGGATACCACAACGACGAGTGTGGAAAAAAGTGAGTATATCGAAGAGAAAATCTTCAAGGCATTAGAGGAATTTCTTTCCGTGTAAAGGGGGCCAGCGCCGCTTAGAAGCATGCTTGATTCGAGGAAAGCATCGATCAAGGGGAGCTTGCCGAGAATCGTGTAGCCAATCATCCCGATCGCCAGAGCAAATGCAACGAAGGCCAAGGCGATGAGAAATTGAGCCAAGAAGCGACCAGCAAAAACATG
>CAIWSO010000545.1 GCA_903915315.1 uncultured Spartobacteria bacterium
ATTTGTGGTTTTTGTGGGATACCGATTGCCCCCAGGGAATGAATGTGCTTTTCTACCCCGCTTATCATGAATGTCGCTCTGGATTATCAACCAAATTGTATCGTCGGTCTCACTATCGAACTTCCAACTGATCGCGTAAAAAAAGAATGGGATGCCACCGCCAAGGGGTTCCAAAAAATGGCCCGTATTCCCGGTTATCGCCCAGGCAAAGCTCCGGCTTCCATCGTCGAATCCCGCTACGCTAAGGACATCCAAGAGGAAGTCGAAAGCAAGCTCCTGCGCGAAGCGATCACCGAGGCCGCCGAGACCCACAAGATCCAACTCCACTCGATTGAAAAGGTGGACCACGTCGAAATGACGCCGGACAAGCAACTCCGCATTCGTGCCACTATTTCGACGATGCCGATCATCGATCTCCCCGATTACAAGTCCGTCACTGTCGAGGTCGCGAAAAAAGCTGTCACCGACGAGGACATCTCGAGCTTTATCGATTACCTTCGCGAGCCGCACTCGAGCTTCGATCCAGCCACCGACCGCCCATTGGCGATGGACGATTACGCCGTGATCAGTTATGAAGGAAAAATCGGAGACGAACTCCTTTCCTCCCTCGTTCCATCGGCACCAGCCCAACTCCACGGTCGCCGCAATGCCTGGGTTCTCATGAGCGAGGGCACCCTCTTTCCCGGCTTCTCCAAGGCCATCGAGGGCATGAATATTGAAGAAAGCCGCACATTCACACTCGACGTTCCTGCGACATTCCCGATCACCGACCTGCAAGGCAAACAAGTCACCTACACCGCGACCCTTCACGGCATCAACGTCAAAAAACTCCCCGCTATCGATGACGCTCTCGCTGAGAAAATCGAGCCCGGTCTCACTTTGGAAACCCTCAAGCAAAAAATCCGCGAAAACCACGAAGCGAGCGCGGAGCAAAAATTCCTTTCGGAAAAGAAAAATGCCATCGTCAAGAGTCTCCTCGACAGCTTCACCTGCGACCTGCCGGAGAGCGTTGTGGCAGCCGAGGCCAACTCCCTCCTCAAGGAGATCGTTGCCGAAAATCAAGCCCGTGGCGTGAGCGACGAAGACCTCAAATCCCACACAGCCGAGATTTTTGAGACCGCCTCGACAACAGCCCGCGACCGCGTACGCGCCAACTTCCTTCTCCTTCGCATCGCCAAAGAAGAGAATATCCAGACCTCCGAAGCCGAGCTCTACCAAGCCCTCTTCGAAATGTCCCAACGCTACGAGATCCCGATCAAAAAACTCGCCACCGACATGTCAAAAAGCGGAGGCATCGGCCGTCTGCGCGAGCAGATCCTCATCGGCAAGGCCCTTGATTTGGTCGCATCCACTGCTACCGTTAATGAACCTGCGGCATCCGCAGCTTAATCCACTACTATTATGCTAGTCCCAATTGTTGTTGAACAAACCGGCCGCGGCGAGCGCAGCTACGACATCTACTCTCGGCTCCTCAAGGACCGCATCATTTTCATCGGCACCGCGATCGATGACAACGTTGCGAATCTCGTTATCGCCCAGCTCCTCTTCCTCCAAATGGAAGACGCGAAAAAAGACATCAACATCTACATCAACTCGCCCGGCGGATCGGTCACAGCCGGACTCGCGATTTACGATACGATGCAATTCGTCAACTGCGACGTTAATACCTACTGCATGGGCCTCGCTGCCAGCATGGGAGCGGTTCTCCTCTGTGCAGGAACAAAGGGCAAACGCTACGCCTTGCCGAATTCCGACATCATGATCCACCAAGTCTCCGGCGGCGCCAAGGGCCAAGCCAGCGACGTGGAACGCCAAGTCGAATTCATGTTCAAGCTCAAAAAACGCCTGAACCGACTTCTCGCACACCACACCGGACAGACCGTCGAGCAAATCGAACGCGATGCCGATCGTGACAACTACATGACCGCCGACGAAGCCAAAGCCTATGGGCTCGTCGACGAAGTCGTGAAATCTCGCAAAGAGTTGAAAGAAATCACGGACGTCATTAAAGCCGCCGGGGAAACAAAATAATCTAGATGGCTCGGCCCAATAATCTGACAATGTGCTCTTTCTGCGGGAAGAGCCAATCCGAAGTTCGCAAGCTTATTGCCGGCCCGGGCGTTTATATTTGCGATAGCTGTATCACAATTTGCAAGGGGATCCTCGAAAAGGAATTAAAAGAAGACTCTCCTAAGTCCAAGACGAACTTCAAGGTCCTCAAGCCGACCGAAATCAAGAAACTCCTCGACCAGCACATTATTGGGCAGGATACCGCCAAGAAGGTTCTGGCCGTAGCGGTGCATAACCACTACAAGCGACTCGCCCAGCCAGCCCCGAGCACGGTCAATCTTGACCCCTTGGCCGATGTCCAAATCGAGAAGAGCAATATTCTTTTGCTCGGCCCCACTGGCTCCGGAAAAACCCTTCTCGCCCGTACCTTGGCGCAGGTATTGGACGTTCCCTTCGCCATTGCCGATGCCACCTCCATCACCGAAGCGGGCTATGTGGGCGAAGACGTCGAGAACATTATCCTCCGCCTCCTTCAAAATGCGGACCATGACGTCAAACGTTGCGAGATGGGCATCATTTACATCGACGAAATCGATAAGATCGGCCGCAAGACAGACAACGTGAGTATCACTCGCGACGTCTCCGGCGAAGGTGTCCAGCAAGCCCTTCTGAAAATCCTCGAGGCCGCCGTCTGCAATGTGCCACCCCAAGGCGGTCGTAAACACCCGCAGCAGGAATACATCCAGATCAACACGGAAAAAATTCTGTTCATCTGCGGCGGCGCTTTCGTTGGACTCGAAAAAATCATCCAAAAGCGCTTAGGCAGCCGCACCATGGGCTTCAACGCCCCGATCCTCACGGATACCGATGTCGCCCGCCGCGAAACCGTGAAAAAAGTCGAACCAGAAGATCTCATCGCCTTTGGATTGATTCCCGAATTTATCGGTCGCCTCCCAGTCGTCGCCGCTCTCGAGGAACTCACCGAAGATCAACTCGTCTCCGTGCTCAGCGAACCCAAAAACTCACTGGTCAAGCAGTATACAAAG
>CAIWSO010000546.1 GCA_903915315.1 uncultured Spartobacteria bacterium
GCTCGCTCTACTTACTGGCCGTAACCAATGTGCGCTGGCTAGGAGCCATCACGCCGATTGGAGGGCTATTCCTCTTAGCAGGATGGGCTCTGCTGTTTAAGATCCGGCGCTAACCTCGGGCTCAGCAGCAGGCTCAGCAGCAGGCTCAGCAGCAGGCTCAGCAGCAGGCTCAGCAGCAGGCTCAGCAGCAGGCTCGGCAGCAGGCTTCATCGAAGAAGCCCCTTGAGGACGAGGAACTGGACGCGGTTTCTTTGCAGAAGCTGCCGGAGCAGCGGCTTCTTGAGTGCGCGCGGATGGGCGGCGAGCGACTTCAAGCCCCTTGGCGGCAAAGTCGATCACATGCCCTTGGTGCAAAAGCCAGAAAAGCTCTTTGAGCAAAGCAGCCTCGCGCGCGGCATCATCGCCACTCGGAGCCAACTGGGGCAACGCCAAGAGCGACTTCCACTGCTCCGCTCGGGGGGGCTGCGGCGATCTCTCCAAGTAGTCCAGTATTGCAGCCAAGGTCTCGGATACAGGCGTCGCTTGACGATCGAGTGGACGAGGCCGCGCCACCGAAATGTAGGTCACGTTTTCGTGAGCCTTGAAGATCTGCAGTCCGCGTGAGGAAAGCTCCTGACCGATCACATGAGCGATGGGTAGAGGGAATCGAATCAGATTATCCAACTCGCGCCGCACAAACACAAAGATCGGCTGGGCGGAATCGTTCACGGCAGCGGAACCAGGGATCGTGCAGGAATCTCCTGCAGGCTGAACAGCCGTGGCTGCGTAGTTTTTCAAGAAATGAGCTTCGACTTCAGCGAGGTTTGGGAGCGTGATGGGTTCGGCTCCCTCGTGTGTTTCGATGGGATGATAAACGCTCTGCGTGCATTGTTCATCCTTCCACTTCTGGATGACGGCCTCTTCGCGCACCATACGAACGCGCGATGCGTAAGCGTCGAATGGCATGCTGGCAAATCGCTCACTGTGGATTTTGCGAAGTTTGGACTGGTAGTCGTGATGGTTGGGCGGACCTATGAGGATGTCGGTCATCCCGCACTGAGCGATATAGGGGAAGGCGCCTTTGGGTGGTTCCACCGTCACGGACTCCGTCGTGTAAAAGGCGTCCATCTTGCTCGCCAAGGCGTGAGCCAAGGCTTCGCGCTCGCTGAACCACAAAGTTCCGTCGGCTTCACAGCGGAAAAGAGGCGGCCCAGATTTGCGGGTGAACTGAACGAGATAGCGTGGTGATTTCTCAAGAACCAACCGGGCCAACTCGAAAAGACCATACGCCTTGGCCGTCGACTTGATTTGTTTGGCGAGCCCCTCGATGCCCCGAGGTTCTGGAATAAATTTAACCTCCCAACCCTCGAGAAAAGTCTCGCGAGGTTGCGAGTGACTTTCGCGGCGAGTCTCATCGCGTCGCTCGGGACGACCCTCTGGGCGCGCTCCTGATGGACGACCTTCCGGACGCCGCGACTTGGACGAAACGGCAGCACGATCGCCCTCGCGCGGACGCTGAGGACTGGTCGGCTTGCGAGGTTTCCTGTCCCGACGCGCGTCTCGGCTATCTGAGAAGCGAGACCCCCTGTCATTGAATTCGAAGGAACTATCCGAGGCCGCAAGGCGTGCCAGTTTTTCAATCGATGAGGTTTCTTTCACCCATGCAGGCTGAAAGCTTTTAGCGAGATCCATCTCCAGACCGGAAAGGTCGGTTGGTGCGTCCGGTTCTTGGTTCATAGAGTCTTGAATACCTTTGCATCCTTGCTCCAGGCTGAATCAGACAGCAAGAGAATTATTGCAATCCCTCTCGTGCGGAAGCTTGCAAAATCAAGGCTCAAAAATCCGCAATCCATCCGTATCGGTCTAGCGTTTCGTTTTCGATGACGAATCAGGGTCGTTGAAATGGAGACTCGATCCGATTTTATTTAACAACTTTGGAGTGACTCCCTTGATCCGCAGAAGATCTTCCAGACTCACGAAAGGCTGATCTGCGCGGGCGGCAATGATGCGACGCGCGAGATTTTCACCGATGCCCGGCAAGGTTTCGATTTCCTCCAGGGTTGCCGTATTGGGATTGATCCCACCGACTGGGACAGCGGGTTTAAGAAATGATGAGATTTCGGCGTTTTCCGCACGCTCGACAGCACGGTCGCTGGAAAGACGTTTCCAATCCGTGCTGGCCCACACACCCCGCTTGCCAGCGGCAGCCGTGAGTTCGAGATCCCGGAGTTTATTGCGATATTCCTCTCCATCACTTCCGTCAGGCAGGCGTCGCACGAGACCCAAGGCGCGCGCCAAGCCCTCCTCCACAAGAACTGTGGCATGATCCCGGCCTTCGGCAGTGGTGATAAAAACGTAAAATCTATCGGAGGCCGAGCCTCCGCGCGCATCGGAGAAAGCCGTGTGCAGCGTAAAGGGCTTCGAAAGCAACTCGCGCGTGCGTTTTGCGGCGAGTTCACCAAACCCCTTGGCCTTGGCCATCGACGCGTTGGCATCATCACCTCCAATCCCAAAGTAGCGCCGCTGCGCTCGCAAGCGCCGCGCGTCGGTCTCATCATTCACATGCCACTCGATGCAATCCGCCCCGTAAAGTCGGGCCGTTATCGTCCGTCCATCCGGAAGATGAACAGGGAAACTGTCCCCGTCAGCCCATGCGGCTTGAACAAGAGTGCAGCCCGGCATGGATTGCAGCGGTTGCTCGGCAAGCAGAAATCCAAAGGGCTGAGAGAGCACACAGACAGAAAAGAGAATGAACCATCTGTAACGAGCGCGAATGCTATGTTTCAAAACGTCAGCGAGATTTTTCCCCTTTCAGGCGCTGCAAGGCGGGTAATGAATACTGTTCGATAAGCGCTTTTTGGTGCGCCTCGACAGCGGCGGCATCGAGAAAGATCGTTTTCGGATCTTCTTCGAACTCAATCTTGTGAAATCCCTTGAGTGGTTTTTTGGCAGCCTCAGCGACATCGACGAGGCTGCGCACGGGCCTTCCATTGACTTGGGTGACCACGAGGCTTCGGATGGCTTCATATCCGAGAGTCTCACTCACTGGCAGGACTTGATCGAGGATCACGATCTTACCCCGCCCCTCGGGAAGCTCATTCTGAAAAGCATCATAGTAAACCAGCCTTTTTGGCGCTGTATTGATCCAGTCGTTCCCCCACTCCTGCAAATAGGGACGCGAAAGCTCGAGAAAAACGAGCCCCCCAAGCACAACGTAGTTCGGGGGTTGATCCGCGAGTTGGGCCTCGCTCACGACATGGGAGCGGTCCGGCGCTTGCATTTTCGCTGGGAGTTTCATCAGTTTCCCACTTCGGAACAGAGTGAAAGTCACCTCCGTCCCAGATTTGGCAACGGTGTTGGTGAGATGACTGAACAAAACGCGACCAAAGTTTGGATCCTCATAGTTTCCATCCTGATCGATTGGACGCCCATCCAAGGCAAGAATCACATCCCCTTTTTTTATTCCCGCCTCGGCCGCAGATCCATGTGGAGAAACTTCGTTCACATAGACCCCGCCCGGCTCAGTGAGGCCAATGAACCTGCGGAATTGCGGGTCGCGAAGGGAGGAAAAAGCGATCCCCATCCGCGGAAAGCGGGCTTTGGCGGGAGACTCCAGAAAGTGGCGGATCACTGGCGTGGAAATCAAATCCGCAGATTGACTGCGCGCATCGAAGCGCATCACGAGACCAACGAGTCGCCCATCGGAAACAGCGGGTAACGTGAAGCTACCATCGCGCTGCTGGAGCGGCACGCGGAGCTTGTAGAGAAGGAGTCCCAGATTTTCCAATGGGTAGGTACCGACACTGATCGATGTGATCTCCCCGATGGTCTGAGCGATTTCTCCATTTGTCTCCACTTGCAGCACGGTCGCTTCGCTTCCCACTCTCAGGCTTTTCTCCAAGACAAGCGGCTTCGTGCCTTCAAGAAATGCGGGGTCGTTCGGGCGAAGGAGGGCCAGATTACAATCGTAGTCGACCCGCTCCACGGTTGCAGAGGATTTCTCCGCCGTGGTTGCTTTTTCGAGTTCAACAAAATTCGAATTCATCACTAACTCGGCCGTCACCAGCACGAGCCCCCCCTGCACAAGAACCCCCACTCCCCGTCGGCTTACAGGAGACTTTTTCAACCAAGGCTGGAAAAAATCATAGGCCTGATTGGTGGAGTTCACTCTCAGAATCGAACTTTCCGCCAACTTACGACTGACTAGGGCATCGCCCTCCTCCAAGCTTTCGAGGTCTTCGAGCGGTGAGGGAGAAGGCTCTACTGGCGCATAAGGATGCTTAATAGGCGACTTCGGTGACGCAATCTTTGGCGTATCAGCAGCCAGCAGCGGGCTGAGGCAAATCAGAAAAACAAGTAGGCGAATCATTTTTTAAGATAGTATTCGGACGTCACTCCATAGCGCTCCAAGATTCGAGAGCGGGCCTCTTCGACAGCTTTGCGCTCGAGCACAAGAGGTCGCCCGGTTCCGACCATCTTGATCACGTAATAGTCGGCGGTCTTTGCAAAGGCCGCAGCGACATCGCTGATGCGACAGATTTTTTGCCCATTGATTTCATCGACCACGGAAAAGAGAAAGTCCTTCGCGTAGGCATTGACCGAATCGGGCAGAATGTTACTCAACACGACCAACTCGGGTCGCTCGCGGTAAATCCCATCCTCCACAAAAAAGTCGAAGAGATACTCCAGACGCAGATTGCTTGGCTTATATTCATCCATCAGGTTTTGATCCACTGGTTGAAAAACAAGGCCTCCAAACACGACAAACTGGGGCTTTACATCATAAGCACTGCTCTGGAGAGAAAACGGCCACGGCTCGCTCAGCGGGACCTGAACTTGCAAAGAGGCGCCGTCACGAAGAATGTCCAACTCAACCGAGTCGCCTCGGAATTTTCGTTCGACCACCTCGTTGAAGGGCACCGAGCCTCCATCAATGTCAATCGTGCCATCGCTCGCAATACGAAGGCCGTCGATACTCAACAAAACATCACCACTCTTGATAATTCCATCGGAAGGCCCACCGCCATAAACAGTGCCAACCTGGACCCCCACATCGTCATCAGTCAATCCAAGCGCCTTCCTCGCGGCGGGGTTGAAAAGATTTTGGTCCGTAAGTGCAAGATCCACATAGCGGTCGTAGCGCCCATCCTCCACATCCTTCAGGAATCGCTTCACGACAGGCGTGGGGATCATGTAGCCGACATTTTGAGCCACATCGCCACTGTAGCCTTGAAAGGCGACACCGACGACCTTGCCCTTTTGCATCACTGGACCTCCGCTGTTTCCAGGATTGATAGCTGCATCGATCTGGATCGTGAGGTGAGAATCCATCCCTGAATGCGAGTATGTCTGGAAATCAATACGGGAAACAATCCCGCGCGTCACCGACAAGCGCTTCCCACCGATCGGGTATCCATAAACGGAAACCGTGGACTCGATCGCTGGGATGTCACCCAACTCCAAGGCCGTTGTTCCGTTGAAAAACTCGGCTTTGTCAACGGAGAGCATCGCGAGATCGCAGTCGTGCGCAACATAAAGAACCTTCGCCGCATAGGGCTTCGGATCACCTTCTTTATTGACCGTAAGAAAACGCACATTGCTGACCACATGGGCATTGGTGAGGATTCGGTCGCCTTGAACAATAAACCCCGCGCCCACTCCGGAAGAGACGTCGCCGGGGCTCCAAGGCGCTTTGTAATTGGGCTCTTGGGATGTCGCCTCGATGCGCACAAGGCTTTCAGCGACCTCGGCGGCATGAAGTCCAGCTGCAAGGAAAACACAGAAAAGAAAAAGTGACACCCTTAACATTTTGGAGAGCCTAGCAGACACCCAACCAAGTGCAATGCGTGGCTGTTGGCAAATCCAGCCTCGCCTTTCATCGACGGGCCCTGTTAATTTCACGAGGTGACCGAAATGCTGCCAGTGCGCGTGCGCGCCAAATTTTTCTTTGAAGGTGAAAAAAAGTTTTTCATCAAGGGAGTCACCTACGGCCCCTTCGCTCCCGATGAAAACGGCGAGTATTTCGGAACCCCCGAGGGCGCAGCACGGGATCTGGATCTGATGGTCGAGTCCGGAGTGAACCTTGTTCGCATCTACTATGTCCCGCCACGTTGGTTTCTGGATCTCTGCGAGAAACGGCACATTCGCGCTCTCATCTCGATCCCCTGGGCCGAGCATCTTGAGTTTTTGAAAGATGCGAAAATTCGTAACGAGGCCAAAAAAGCCGTTCGCGAGGGTGTTTCCAAAAATGCAGGCCACCCAGCGGTATTCGGCTATCTCGTCGGAAATGAGATCCCCAGCACGATGGTGCGTTGGCTCGGGGCACGGCAGGTCACCGAATTTGTCGAGCAACTCATCGCGATCGGCCGCGCCGCCGATCCCCGCGCCCTATTTTCCTACGCCAGCTACCCGCCGACGGAGTACCTCCTTCCGCAAAACAGCGACTTTGTAACCTTCAACGTCTACCTGCACCGGCAGGATGACTTTGAGCGCTACCTCGCCCGACTTCAAAACCTCGCCGAAGACAAACCACTTATCCTCGGAGAGTTTGGAATGGACACGATTCGCCACGCGGAAAGCGCGCAGGCGGAAATGCTCCGCTGGCACATCGAAAGCGTCGTCCGCGGCGGTCTCGCCGGCACGATTGTCTATGCTTGGACGGATGAATGGTTCCGGGGCGGTCAGGAGATTTTAGACTGGTCATTCGGACTCGTGCGCCGCGACCGATCTCCCAAACTCGCTTTGGATACCGTCAAGCGCCTTTTCTACGGTGAGGGCTCGATGACTTCACGGGTCAAGTTGCGCGACTATCCGAAGGCCTCCGTAGTCGTCTGTTCGTATAATGGCGCTAAAACGCTGGACCGTTGCCTGACATCGCTCAAGAAGATCAACTACCCTAACTACGAAGTCATCCTCGTAGACGACGGATCCACCGACAACACACAAGAAATCGCAGCCAGTCACAATTGGGTCAAAAATGTCCGCCAAGAAAACAAGGGCCTGAGCTTCGCCCGAAATGTGGGCGCGCATGCCTCCTGCGGCGATGTGATTGTTTATACCGATAGCGACTGCATGGCGGATCCCGACTGGCTCTACTACCTCATGGGCACGCTTCTTAGCGGGGACTACGCCGGCGTGGGCGGCCCCAATATTTCGCCCCCTGCGGAAAATTGGGTTCAGGCGTGCGTTTCTGCGGCTCCAGGCGGACCGAACCACGTGCTTCTCACCGATGTCGTCGCCGAGCACATTCCCGGCTGCAACATGGCTTTTCACCGCTGGGCATTCGATCAAGTCGGCGGCTTCGACCCCGAATACCGCAAGGCCGGTGACGATGTAGACTTCTGCTGGCGCTTGCAACAGAGCGGCGGCGTGATTGCATTCAGTCCCGCAGCGATCGTTTGGCACTACCGCCGCTTCACTTTACAAGCCTTCCGAAAGCAACAGGAAGGCTACGGCGAGGCCGAATCAATGTTGCGATTTCAGCACTTGGTTTTCTTCGGCCCCACCGGCACGGCCAAGTGGAAAGGCCAGATCTACGGCGCGCCGCGCTTCACCTGGCTGGTCAACAAGCCGATCATTTACCATGGCGTCTTCGGCGAGGGGCTTTTCCAATCTATCTACCCCACCCCGCAATCCGAGATCGCAGCCTACCTGAGCAGCATCGAATGGTTAGCCCTCACCCTCTTTATCTTGGGCATCTCGGTTCCCCTTCCCTTCCTGCGCATCGTCCCCTATATCATGTTCGGCGGCACGTTGCTCGTGGCGCTTTCCTACATGATCCACGCGCGCTTGGAGGCCAAGCACGACACGATCCCCGCGCGATTGCTTGTGGCCTTCCTTGCCCTCGCCCAGCCCCTCGTTCGCGGATGGGCCCGTTATTTTACCTGGCTCAGATTCAAGCGCACCCCGCCGGCCGTTATCGCCAGCGTGGAAAAGGATTTCAAACCCGCCAGAGGCAGTATCACCAATCTCCGCTTCTGGAGTGAGGACGGACACGGTCGCGAGCGCCTCCTTCAAGAAAGCATTCAGGCCCTCGAAAGCGAAGGTTGGAACTACTCGCTCGATACCGGTTGGAAAAATTGGGACGTTCAAATCTACGGCAGTTTCTGGTGGGGCATCCAAATGCGCTCGGTGACGGAATACCATGGCGGGCCAAAGTGCCTCACCCGAGTGCACCTCCGCACCCGTATGGTGGCTACGACATTCCTGCTTAGTTTCATTCTCTTGGGAATTCTCTCCTATCAACAGTTTTTTATCCCCGAGGCTTCCCTTTGGCCCTGGATTCCGTATGTGCTCTTCGAATTGTTTCTCTTCTTGAGAGCACGCCGACTCAAACGCCGTGTCGCCGAGTTAGTCGGAGCCGCCGCCGCCCGCTGCGGATTCACCCGAATCAAAAAAGCCGTCTAATACCATTGTCCCTTTGAAATTAGACTTTGCAGCGCAAAAGAAGGGGGCATGGCCGTCTCGGCCGTGTGGAGCATGGTCTACTTTCTCGCACCCTGCCCATCGGAACCAAAGGAACAGAACGCAGCGCTCAGGCGAGACGCGCTGTGCC
>CAIWSO010000547.1 GCA_903915315.1 uncultured Spartobacteria bacterium
CCTGTCCTCTTTATATACCCCCTATGAAATTCCCCCTTAAGTTCCTTTTGGGTTTTAGCGTTGTTTGCGGTGCAATGCAGGCGGCGCAGTGGCGCATCGAGACATACGCCGGTAACGGCGCCCAAGGGTTCTCCGGCGACGGTGGCGCCGCGACAGTTGCCCAAATCGACAATCCTTTCGGGGTGGTGCGCGGACCCGATGGCGCCATTTGGTTTTGTGAGTACACCGGGCAACGGATTCGCAGAGTGGCGCCGGATGGGAAAATCAGCACGGTCGCAGGCTCTGGAAAAAAGGGTTACTCTGGTGATGGTGGGCAAGCCCTTGGAGCGACGTTTAATCTTCCTCACGAACTGCGATTCGACAAGCGAGGCGACTTGTTTGTCGTCGATATGCAGAATCACGCGGTGCGTAAGATAGACCTCCGCACCGGGATCATCAGCACGGTCGCAGGCACTGGTAAGGCCGGCTACTCCGGCGACGATGGCCCCGCAGACAAGGCCGAGCTCAAGAGCCCTCATAGCATTCAATTCGGGCCCGAAGGGGATCTGTACATCTGCGACATTGGAAACCACGTCATCCGCAGGGTAGCGATGGCGACCGGCAGAATCTCAACGTTTGCGGGCACAGGTGTGGCTGGCCCCACCCCCGACGGCGCGCCGATTCACGGCACCCCGTTAAAGGGACCGCGTTCGCTTGATTTTGACGCCGCGGGAAATCTCTGGCTTGCGACCCGCGAGGGGAATCAGGTCTTCAAGTTTGATCTCAAGGCCGGCCGCATCGAGCACATCGCGGGCACAGGGGCGAGCGGCTTCTCCGGCAACGGCGGACCAGCCAAACTGGCGACGCTCAAAGGCCCCAAGGGAATCGCCGTCGATCGGGAAGGGAATGTGTGGCTGGCAGACACGGAAAGTCACACCGTCCGGATGGTGGAGGCTGCCACGGGCAACCTAAAGCTAGTGGCAGGCACTGGAGAGAAGGGGGACGGTGCCGATGGGGATCCACTGCAGTGTAAAATGGCGCGCTTGCACGGCATTTTTGTTGATTCCGATGGCTCCGTGTTTATCGGCGATAGCGAGGCGCACAAGGTCCGCGTCTTGCGGCAAGCTAACTAACCTTTTTTAGTCCCAATCCGATCAATCCTAAGATAACCAGCGATCAGCCGTTCTTCTCTATGCCAAAATCCTCGAATATGAAATCCCC
The DNA here is from genome assembly GCA_903915315.1 of uncultured Spartobacteria bacterium. GTDB lineage: Bacteria > Verrucomicrobiota > Verrucomicrobiia > Chthoniobacterales > Terrimicrobiaceae > UBA967. The sequence continues at coordinate 1,201 of CAIWSO010000547.1, forward strand.
AGAAACTCCATTTACCCGTCGTAAATTTCTAAAAACCTCCGGTCAAGCTGTCGGTGCAAGCGCTCTCGCCTCCGTGCTCATCCCTAGCGTTCATGCCGCCGACGCAAACGAGATTCGCATCGCACTGGTGGGATGCGGTGGCCGCGGTACCGGCGCCGCCGGAGACGCGTTGGTGCAGGGGCCTCAGATGAAGCTTGTCGCGATGAGCGACGTGTTCGAGAGCAAACTCAGCAGCAGTTACGGCAATTTAAGCCGGAAGTTTGAGGGCCAAGTGAATGTTCCCGAGGACAAGAAGTTTATCGGTGCCGACGCTTACAAGCATGCGATCGACTCACTGCGTCCAGGTGACATTGTGATCCTTGCGACGCCGCCAGCCTTCCGCTGGGTTCACTTCAAGTACGCCATTGAAAAGGGAGTCAATGTGTTCATGGAAAAGCCAATTTGCGTAGACGCGCAAACCGGTTTGCGGATGATCGAGCTCGGGGAGCAGGCCAAAAAGAAGAACTTGAAGGTGGGCGTTGGTTTGATGGTGCGTCACTGCCGGGGCCGCAGGGCGCTTTACGACAAGATCAAGGAGGGCGCGATCGGCGACATTCTTGCACTGCGTGCGTATCGCATGCATCCCCCGGTTGGATCTGCCTTCACGACGGCAAAGATGCGGGAAGACTTTCTCGCAGAGGGAAAGAGTGAGCTTCTGTTCCAGATTTCGCGTTTCCACAGCTTCCTTTGGGCCTCGGGTGGATTGTTCAGCGACTTCTACATCCATCAGATTGATGAGTCCTGCTGGATGAAGGATCAGTGGCCGGTCAAATGCCACGCCTTGGGTGGCCGGCATTACAAGGAGGACAAAATTGACCAGAACTTTGACTCGTATCACGTGGAGTACACGTTCGCAGATGGAACCAAGTTTTTCATGTATGGCCGGACAATGGGCGGGGTGAAGGATGAGTTTTCAAGCATCGCCCACGGCACCAAGGGGCTGGCGACCATCAGCCTCGGCGGTCATCACCTTGGCAAAGCCGGACGCATTTTCAAAAACCAGCTCATCAAGCCGTCGGAGGAGGTCTGGTCGGCGTACCCCTCGGATGTGAAGGCGCCGGATCCTTACAAGATGGAGTGGGCTGACCTGGTCGAGGCGGTGCAGAAGGACATGCCGTATAACGAAGTTAAGCGTGGCGCGGAGGCA
>CAIWSO010000548.1 GCA_903915315.1 uncultured Spartobacteria bacterium
ATGAGTTCAGAACATTGGCCTGAAACCTTCGGGCGTCAACGAGGGTTTAGGATTGCCCAAAAAGCGGCGTCCTTTTAACCCTATCGCCTCTGAATTCATCGGAGACCCAAACCAAGCGTTATCATTATGGCTATTTCAACCGGCACCAAAGCACCCGAGTTTTCACTCAAGACCAAAACGGCCGAAGGCCTGCAAGACATCAAGCTTTCCGACAATTTCGGCCGAAAAAACACTGTCCTCCTCTTTGTGCCGCTGGCATTCACGGGGGTTTGCACCAAGGAACTGTGTGACGTCAGCGCCGGTCTAAGCGCATATGAATCCCTTAACGCCCAGGTGATTGGCATCAGCGTGGACAGCCCCTTCGCCCAGGAAGCATGGGCTCAAAAGGAATCGATCACCATTCCCCTCGCCAGCGACCTGAACAAGGAAGTGGCAAAAGCATACGACGTGCTTCTCCCTGATCTCGTGGGGATTGGCTCGGCCTCTGCCCGGGCGGCGTTTGTGATCGATAAGGAGGGGATCATCCGTTACGCAGAACAAACCCCTACGCCTCTTGAACTTCCGACCTTTGAAGCCATCAAGGCCACTCTCGCTCAGCTCGTCTAGGGCTTCCTGAGTTAAACGTTAAACGATAGACCCGACCCTCCGGCGACCCCGGAGGGTCTTTTTTTACAAAAAGCCGCGCTTTTTAAGCCGGAATTCCTCCCAAAGCTTGCGAGCCACCCTACCCTTGGCTTTTCCTTCTTGAACCTAACCATGAGCAACGACCTTTTCCACCCCCACTCTTTCCAAACCGGCTCGGGGAAAGCCGCAAAGTTTTACTCGCTACCCGCGCTGGAAGCGGACGGGATCGGGCCGATTTCGCGCCTGCCCGTATCCATCAGAGTCGTTCTTGAATCCGTGCTCCGCAATTGCGATGGAAAGAAAGTCCTCGCCGAAGACGTGCGAACGCTCGCGAACTGGAACGCAAAGGCTCCAAAGCAAGTTGAGATTCCGTTCGTGGTTGCGCGAATCGTCCTTCAGGATTTCACCGGCGTACCACTTCTTGTCGATTTAGCTGCCATGCGTTCAGCGGTGTCCAGAATGGGACGCGACGCGAAGATCATTGAACCACTCGTGCCGGTGGATCTCGTGGTGGACCATTCCGTGCAGGTGGATTACTTCGGCTCGAGCTCAGCCCTTGAACAAAACCTCGAACTCGAGTTCAAGCGCAACCGTGAACGTTACCAGCTTTTGAAGTGGGGCCAGCAGGCATTCAAAACATTCGGAGTCGTTCCACCGGGAATCGGTATCGTTCATCAGGTGAACTTGGAGTATCTGGCAAAAGGTGTTCTGGAAAGAAACGGGGTTTATTTCCCAGACACTCTCGTGGGAACGGATTCACACACCACAATGATCAACGGCCTCGGAGTCGTCGGATGGGGCGTCGGCGGCATCGAAGCCGAGGCCGGCATGCTCGGGCAGCCCGTGTACTTTCTCACCCCGGAAGTCGTCGGAGTCCACCTCACTGGAGCGCTTTCCGAAGGTGTCACGGCAACCGATCTGGTGCTTCAAGTCACCCAAATGCTTCGCAAGGCAAAGGTCGTCGGAAAGTTTGTCGAGTTCTTTGGGCCCGGTGCTCAAAGCCTGCCGGTAGTGGATCGCGCAACCATTGCAAACATGGCTCCCGAATACGGCGCAACCATGGGCTTTTTCCCAGTCGACGAGCAAACCGTGCAGTACCTGCGCGACACCGGCCGCACAGAGGAACACTGCAAAACATTCGAAGCCTACTACCGCGCCCAAGGTCTCTGGGGAGTGCCAAACAAGGGACAAATTGACTACAGCATCGAACTCGAACTCGACCTTGCTTCAGTTGTTCCAGCGGTCGCGGGACCAAAGCGGCCGCAGGACCGCATCGATCTACCAAAACTAAAAGAAACCTTCGGATCACTCTTCGCCAAACCGATACCAGACGGCGGTTACGGCAAGGCATCTGCGGATCTTCCCACGCGCCACACCGTTCATCTTGAGGGCACCGAACCCGCAGCGCGAGCCTACCACGATTCCGACGTTGAGGTCGGGCACGGCAGCGTGCTCATTGCAGCCATCACCAGCTGCACAAACACTAGCAACCCAAGCGTGATGCTCGCGGCCGGGCTGCTCGCGAAAAAAGCCGTGGAACGCGGGCTCAAGGTAAACCCCGCCGTCAAGACCTCCCTCGGACCCGGCTCGCGCGTTGTGGCGGATTACCTGGATCGCACCAAACTGCAGCCCTACCTCGATCAACTCGGGTTCCAAGTCGTTGGATTCGGCTGTACGACTTGCATCGGCAACTCGGGCCCGCTTCATCCAAAAATCGAGGAAGCCATCGTTCAAAAAGATCTCGTCGCCGCCAGTGTGCTCTCGGGCAACCGAAACTTCGAAGCTCGCGTGCACCAGAACATCAAAGCGAACTTCCTCATGTCGCCTCCACTTGTTGTCGCATTCGCACTCGCGGGAACCGTGGACATCAACCTCTCCACAGACCCAATCGGAAACGGATCCGACGGAAAGCCGGTTTACCTCAAGGAAATCTGGCCCTCACTTGCCGAGGTGAAGACCGCGATGGCGTCCGCTCTATCTCCGGAATCGTTCCGCCGCCTCTACACGGATTTCGCGAGCCAGAATCCGAAGTGGAACGAGATCCCATCTTCCACCGGCGAAATCTACAACTGGGACAAAGACAGCACCTACATCCAAGAGCCGCCATTCTTCACGAATTTCTCGCTGGAGGCGGGACACATTCACGAAATCAAGGGCGCAAGGCCGCTTGGAATTTTCGGTGACTCGGTGACCACCGACCACATCTCACCTGCGGGAGCGATCAAGAAAAGCTCTCCGGCGGGCGGCTTCCTTACAGACCACGGGGTGACGTTTGAGGACTTCAACAGCTACGGCTCACGCCGAGGCAACGACCGGATCATGACACGCGGCACGTTCGCAAACGTGCGCATCAAAAATCTGATGGCACCCGGCACCGAAGGTGGTGTGACCATTCACCATCCCTCCGGCGAACAACTGGCGATATATGATGCCGCCATCCGGTATCAGAAGGACCACACGCCGCTGGTGATTTTTGCGGGCCAGGAATACGGCACAGGCTCATCACGCGATTGGGCGGCAAAAGGAACCTGCCTGCTCGGCGTTAAGGCGGTAGTTGCCCAAAGCTTCGAGCGCATTCACCGATCCAACCTCGTCGGTATGGGAGTCCTACCACTCCAGTTCCCAGATGGCATGAGCGCTCAGTCCCTCGGACTCGACGGATCCGAAACCTTCGACTTCACGGGCTTGGATGATGAAATCAAGCCTATGAGCAGCGTGACTCTGCATATCCACCGGGCAAACGGCAAAACAGAATCCGTCGCGCTGCGCAGCCGCATCGACACAGCGATCGAAGTGGACTACTACCGCCACGGCGGCATTCTGCCCTTCGTGCTACGCCAACTGTTGGCGTAAACCGCTGGCGTATTGTACAAAACCCGCCCGGCGCCTTCACTTGAGGGCGTCGAAGCGGATCGCCCAGAGCGTTGCAATCAGCTTCCGCAGCCAGATTGCGGGTTGATCGGCGTGGCACTGCGTTCCGTTTTGTAATTCAGAAAACCGCAGGTTTGCCGGCATCTCCTGCATCAACCTGAACGCAAACTTCAATCGCCTGATCCATCCGTGGTTTTAGGTTTAGTGGGCCTTTACCCGGCCTTTGAAACCAAACCCACAAAAGCGCGCATCAGCTGCGCCTCCTTCCTCCCGGGCGTGGACTCTACGCCGCTGGCAACATCAACGGCATACGGCCTCACGGCCACCACGGCCTCCTGCACATTCGCAGGCGTAAGCCCTCCCGCCAACGTGATGTTTAATCGGGGAAACCGCTCCACCGCCCTCCTCGCCAGCGCCATATCGGCCAGAGCGCCCGTGCCTCCATAAGCGCCGGTGACGGCGGCATCCACGAGCACACTCGAAGTCGACCAACCGCCCAGCTTTTCCAAATCGTCTGCATTGCCAAGACGCACCGCGCGGATGAACGGAACCCCGGCTTTTGAAAACCGCTCGCAGTACTCAACCGACTCGTCCCCGTGAAACTGCAGCGCATCAACCCAAGGCAACTGTGCAATCGCCATCGCCTCCTCCAAAGGCTTGTTAATGCACAGCGCCACCCGCGTCACAAACGCCGGCAAATCCACCATCCATCCGCCGGCACCGCGGATATCCATATACCGCTTGCTGCCCTCCCAAGTGTTAAATCCCAAGGCGTCCGCTCCCGCTAAAACCGCAGCCAGCGCATCCTCACGGCTTGTAATCCCGCAAATCTTCACGCGGACCCGCACCGGCATAGCACTTTCGCCAATCCCGCCCTCCACCCGAGCTGGGGTACAACTCTTAAAACTTTCACCGCTGTCACCGCTCAGTTCGTCTGTTTTCATAGGGGTTGCTAGCTCTTCGCTGTCGCTGCACGGCCCCATGGTAAGTGATCCAGTGCCAGCGTCGATCATGGGAATGGAACACCAAGGATACCCCCCAGCTCACCAAGGCTGCAACCACCCCTACCACCCCTCTCTCCCGCCCGTCTAGCGACCCCAGCACGGGCACCCAGGTGTCGATTTCATAGAACAACACTCCGTTCACCAAAAAAACCACCACCCCCATCGCCCAGATCACCCTCGCCCCCTCCATTCCAAACCTCAGAACCAGAGGTCGCAACAACGCGTTCCAAAACCCGACCCACAAACCGGCCATCCACGCCCACTGCCATCCCACCCAACTTCCGGGCACACCCGCCGCGCCA
>CAIWSO010000549.1 GCA_903915315.1 uncultured Spartobacteria bacterium
AAGATCGGAGGATTTTGCCAGCGCCCGCCACCTTTGGATCAAAAAACGATAGTCGTGGCTGCGCGGGAAGGGAAGCGCAGTCGGGACTTCGACTTTTTTATTAGCCGCCGGTTTTAACTTCGATGATGTCATGCGGGGCGCTCTCTCGGAGTCCAGCAGGCGTGATGCGGGTGTATCTGGCGTTGGCGCGAAGTTCCGTGAGGCTTGAAGCGCCGAGGTAGCCCATGCCGCTTTGAAGACCACCAGCGAGTTGAGCCAAGACGGTATCCGCTGGGGCAGAGACTTCCTTGAGTGCCTCTACGCCTTCGGCAGCGGATTTTTGCGATACCTCACGCGCGTGGCCGTAACGGGCGGCACTGCCTGCCTTCATCGCCGCATGGCTGCCCATGCCCCGATATTGTTTGTAGAACTTGCCATTGATTTCCAAGATCTGACCAGGAGCCTCGGGGCAACCGGCGAGGAGGCTTCCGCAAACGACCGCATCGGCGAGAGTGAGCGCTTTCACTACATCGCCGGATTTAGTGATCCCTCCATCAGCGAGAATAGTGACACCATGATCGCGGGCGGCTTGCGAGCAAACGTAGAGCGCGGTGAGTTGAGGGATGCCGACTCCAGCCACAACGCGGGTCGTGCAAATTGATCCCGGACCTTGGCCAACCTTCACGGTATTTGCTCCGCTTTTGGCTAGAAATTCGACTCCGGCGGCACTGGTAACATTGCCGGCAATGATGGTGAGATCGGGGAGAGCCTGGCGAATCGCCTTTACGGCCTCACCAACCCCGAGGGTGTGTCCGTGGGCTGTGGATACGGCGACGGCGTCGAGTCCGCGTTCCACGAGTGCCTCTACGTGGTTCAAGAGTTGAACTTTGTCTATTGATCCATCCGCTTTGCGAGGCGCACTGATAGCTGCGCCGCAAAGGAGGCGGAATTTCGAATCCCGAGCAGGCTTGGTCTGCAAGGAACGTTCTTGAGAGATGCGCTCGATATCGCTGAGGGTGAATAATCCTTTCAATCGATCGTCGGCGTCAACCACGAGAAGTTTGTGAATGCCGATGTGTTCGGTGAAAAATCGATCGGCTCTTTGGATCGGATCGTCGCCGAGATCGCTCTCCCGGATGGTGAGGACGCCATCCCTCTTGATCATGGCCTCACCCACTCCCCGATTGGCAAAGCGGGGCCTCACACAATGGCCGGGCAAAAGACCGAGCAGGGTGTCGTCTTTATCGACTACGGGAAAGGTGCTGAAACTGAATTTCTTTTCTTCGATGAGTCCTAAAACATCGCCAATGCACTGCTCTGGATGAACCTTGATTGGTTCACGAATCAGGCCGTGAATGTGATTTTTGACACGGGAGACTTCGGAAAGTTGTTGCCGCGGGGGCATGTTGTAGTGAATCAGGCCCAGCCCGCCATTGAGGGCCAATGCGATTGCCATACGCGACTCTGTCACAGTATCCATGTCCGCCGAGACGATGGGAAGGTGAAGATCCAAGCCTGATCCAAGCCGGGTTTCAAAGTTCGCGTCCTTCGGTAAAATCTCGCTGTAGAGGGTAGCCAGCGTCACATCATCGTAGGTGAGCGAGAGGCCAGGATTTCCACGGAAAAAACTGTCTGCCGGTTGATAGAAAAAACTATCCAATTCCTGCGAGGACCATGGTGCGTTTGTTGGAACCTTCATGCGTAAGATTCTGGAATAGGTCGAATGGAATCAAGACGATTTTTTAAACGCACTGCGAGCAAGTGCCAAAAAATTCCAAGGAGTGGCTCAGATCGGAGAAACCATATTTTTTGGCCAGTTTCTGTTCCGTGTCCCCGATGGGGCAGGGGATGTCGATCAGAACGACATGAGCGCATTTTTTGCAAATCAGATGGTCGTAGTGTTTATGAGGATCGCGAAGCTCATAGTAACTGCAGGGACGCTGGAGATTCACCTTGTGGACCAGATGAAGTTTTTCCATGAGCAAAATCATTCGAAATACCGTGGCATAGTCGGGCTTGGTGCCGGAAAACTTGAGGGCGCTGTCTTGGATTTCTTGCAACGACATTGGTTCCTTGGCGGCAAACAGGCATTCGAGAATGCCACGTCTGTTTTTTGTGATACGCAACCCTTCCTGGCGAAGGGACTCAGTGACACTATCGACGGAGAAATGCGTCATCATAAAATGTCCATTATCCGCGGTAGGCCTCTCTGACCGGAATTCCCTGACTGGCAAGATGGGCCTTCGCTTCGCCTACAGTGAATTTCCCAAAGTGAAAAATACTTGCGGCGAGGACCGCATCGGCGAGACCCGATTGGAGAACATCGGCGAGATGTTGGAGTTCGCCCGCCCCACCGCTGGCAATGACCGGTATTTTTATGGCGCTTGAAACTGCTCGGTTGAGCGCTAAATCGTAACCGTCGCAGGTACCGTCGGCATCCATGCTCGTGAGCAGGATTTCGCCAGCTCCGCGTTGAGCCGCTTCGACGACCCACTCAATCGCATCGCGCTCGGTGGGTTTGCGACCGCCATGTGTGTAGACGCGCCATTTGCCATCTCCATCGCGCTTCGCGTCGACGGCCACAACCACGCACTGCGAGCCAAAGGCTTCAGCTGCCTCGGTGATCAGTTCGGGTCTTTGCAAGGCTGACGTATTGACGCTCACCTTATCCGCTCCGGCGCGCAGCATAATGTGAAAATCCTCCACCTCACGAATTCCACCACCGACTGTGAGCGGCATAAAGCAGGCCTCGGCAGTTCGCTCGACAACGGAGACCATGGTGGCCCGTCCATCGCTTGAGGCTGTGATATCCAAGAAAACCAATTCATCTGCCCCTTGTTGGTCATACATCTTGGCGCATTCCACAGGATCTCCCGCATCACGAAGATCCAGAAACTTGGTTCCTTTCACCACCCGACCATTTGTCACATCCAGACATGGAATCACTCGCTTGGCTAACATGAACTCATCCACGCTCCGAAGAGGGAAGAAATCGAGACTAAAATGATTGCTCGATTTACAATATGGTTTCTATTGTTCTGCCGTCATTTTGCCAAACATGGTGAATGCAGGGCCGTTTGCATGGAGCTACCGAAACAATTCTATTTTCAAAACTATTATCGAATCCTGCCATTTCTTATTTTGGTGGTAGTGCTCCTTAGTGGTTGCACCTCGGGCTTCGTCGGAGGGGCGCGAGGAACTGGTCGGTTTGATACGGTGGTCATCGATGCTGGTCATGGGGGATTCGATCGCGGGGCCAAGCCTGTGTCTGGAGTTTATGAAAAAGATCTAGCCCTCGATACGGCCACTCGTCTCGCTAGCCAGCTTCGTCAGAAAGGTCTCCATGTCGTCGAGACCCGCACGGGCGACTACTTTGTCACACTCGATAATCGAGTGGCTGTATCCAATCGATTGAAGGACTCGATTTTTGTGAGCATCCACTACAATTGGGCGAAGAGGAAAAAGGCATCGGGGATTGAAACCTTTTATTTGAATCCCAACTCAGCCCGATTGGCTTCCCGCATCCAATCCAAGATGGTTGGCACGTATCGCTGTCGCGATCGGGGCATCAAATCCCGAAAGCTATATGTCTTGAGGAACAACAAGCGTCCTGCGGTTCTGTGTGAGTTGGGATTTGTTTCCAATCGCAATGAAAATGCGATCGTTCAATCCTCTAAAACGAGACAGAAGCTGGCCGATAGTATCGCCTCAGCGATTCTTGCCGAACGGGCTAGCTATTTAAGCGCACCCGCTAGCGACCGGTAACTCATTGATCGCATTCAGAAGGAGGCGGAATTTTCCAAACTCTCTTTTGTGTGGTGTCAGCACAAGCCGTGGCAATGCCTGAAGATGGGTGTCGTCGGATTCTTCTGGCAAGGCAGCGACCTGCTCGATTCTATCTACCGAAAGCATGGCAGCAAAGCGGTCGTTGAGGGATTCCAGTGACTCCTTGTTGATGGGTTGCTGGAT
>CAIWSO010000550.1 GCA_903915315.1 uncultured Spartobacteria bacterium
AAGCCCGCTTCCAGCAAACCCTCCTCGAAGCGCCCGCGCCGGGTGGTCAAAAAAGCCACCAGGCCACAACAGGCTTAAATCGCCTGCTCTCCACTTTCAGTCAGATCCTCGCGGCAAGCCCCTCTCCTTCCCGCCGCTCGCTTTCCGTCTAAAATCGTGATAATGCATGATGCGAATTCTCCTTCTTCTCTCGTGATGCTTTCGGAACCCACACTCCTAGATTTAAAAATGATGAGGCTCGCTCTCAAGGAGGCGCGAAAAGGGATTGGAAACACGTCACCAAATCCGGCTGTCGGTGCCGTGCTCGTCAAAAATGGTCGCGTTCTCGCGAAAGGTTGGCACCAAGCGGCTGGCTGCCCTCACGCGGAAATCGAGGCCCTTCGTTCTTTAAAAAACAAATCCTCAGCGAAAGGAGCGACGATTTATGTGACTCTGGAGCCATGCTCCACGCACGGCCGCACACCACCCTGCTGCGAATCGATTATCGCGTCCGGCATCACCCGCGTCGTTTACGGAGCCCGCGATCCCAATCCCAAACACGCAGGAGGGGCCGATACCATTTTGCGGCAATCAGGAATCGAGGTTCTATCGGGCGTTCTGGAGCTTGAATGCGCCTCCCTCAATCGGGCGTGGAATAAATGGATTCACACCGGCTTGCCCTTTGTGGTCGCAAAGACGGGCATGAGTCTCGATGGCCGCATCAGCTCCCCGAAAGGGAGACGATGGATCACCTCCGAGGCCTCAAGGAAGGATGCCATGCAACTGCGTGCCACCAGCGGGGCCATTCTCGTAGGAGCGGAAACTGTTCGCGCGGATAACCCCAGCCTTACTGTTCGTGGGATTCCCGTGAAACAGCAACCCCTCCGTATTGTCTGGTCACGTTCGGGAAATCTCCCCTCCGACTGCAACTTACTCACCGACGAACACAGGGAAAAAACACTCGTCTTTGAGGGCAAATCCCTCCGCGAGGTTCTGCAGGATCTGGGCCGACGCGGCATCGAACAAGTGCTGATCGAGGGTGGCGGACGCACTCTTGGCGAGGCTTTTGACGAAGGTCTCGTAGACCATATCGTTTTTTATGTTGCTCCCGTCCTCATTGGGGGAGAGACCCCCTCTGTCGGAGGAAGCGGGGTGGAAAACAACGAGAGAGCGATCAGATTGATCAATCCCACCTACACTCGCATTGGCGACGATATCCGGATCGAGGGCGCTGTGGACTATTCGTTGCGCTTCAACTCCAGCGGTTGTTGATCGAGGGAGCTAAAGGGGACTGATTTCGAGTAGAAGCCCGACAGGATCGACCCGCGCTTTTTTGCCACGACCGTATAGTGAACCCGGCCATCCGAGCGGAGAGTCAGATACGCTACCGAGCCCTTCATGTGCCCATCCACTTGGTGGCGCCCCATTGACCCGCTAATCTTGGACTCGGTTTGCTGAAAGTGAATTGCCCCCCACTTCTCATCACTCCCGCTCCAAGCCCCTTGAATGCTGGTATCCGCTGGGCCCGCATTGGCGGATAACCAAGCGACCGCCGCTTCATTGATAAAAGCGTTTTTTTTCCCGGAATTGCATCCCGCTAATCCAACTGCCAGAACACACAGAAACTGGAGGGCGAGTGATTTCATAGCAATCGATATATCGCCCCTGCCTTCGAGAATAACAAGTGGAATGAGGCAGACTCGATCAGGGTCTTATACGATGGTCGAGCGCGGTGGCTTTTTTCCAGCGAAGAGCATTTTCGATGGCAAGAGTGATGTAGGTTTTCGCCTGACCGACCGCCTCCGAGAGCGACAGACCGGAGGCGAGTCCGGTCGCAATCGCCGCAGAAAACGTGCATCCTGTTCCATGTGCGTCGATATTTCGCCGAAAAGGCGCGCTGAAAACCTCAAATCCCTTGGGCGTGGCGAGGATGTCGGTGGCTGTTTTTGTGCGGAGGTGTCCGCCCTTGAGAAGAAAGGCGCAACCATAGCGATCCACGAGGCTGGCGCCGGCGGATTGGATCTCCTCGATGTCACGGCAAGGCATTCCTGAAAGAATCCTCAACTCATCCAGATTCGGAGTCACCAGCGTCGCGAGCGGAAAAATCCATTCCCGGTAGGCTTGGATCGCCGAGGCCCTCAGAAGCGGATCCCCGCTGGAAGCCACCATCACAGGATCCACCACAAGCGGAGGAGATTTTTTTGCAACCGAGAGTTCGGCGGCGACCGCACGGATGATCGCCGTTGAATAAAGCATTCCGGTTTTAATCGCCGCCACAGGAAAAGCCTCCAGGCTCAGACGAATTTGCTCGACGACAATCGCGGGTCGCACGGCCTGAATCGCGCTGACGCGACCCGGGACCTCGGCAACGACGCATGTGATCGCCGTTTGGGCATAACCGCCAAGCGCCGTGATGGCTTTCAAGTCGGCCTGCACCCCGGCCCCGCAGGAATTATCGGATCCCGCAATAGTGAGTACGACTGGTGGATTTTTTTTCATTCTTGGAACAAGTCAGCGAGTTAAAATCAAGTCCAGCACATCTCTCACGGCATCCACAGGTGCTGCCGGCAGCTTCTCCATGACATCGCTTCCCGTTTTCATGATCACCGCCCCCATTAACAATGGCGCCAACTGCTGGGAGAGGCTTTCGGTAGGGTTGGACAGCGTGCCCCCCACTTGCAAGGGCGCCCAGCACCATCCATCCCGAAGCTTGGAAAAAAGGGCCTCACGGACGCCAGGAACACTCTGCAACAGGATCGGTCGCACCCCGATTTCAAAATCACCCGCAAGCTTGCCCGCTCCGTCCACGGCCAGTCGGCCCTCCAAGCGCAGGGTGTCATGGGATTCCAAAATCACGTTGGAAAGCTGTAGCGATTCCGCCCGATAATCAAAGTCGGCCGAGACGACTTGCAGAGGCAGATTTTGAAGGGTCGGATCTTTTGTGAATTTCCCAATTTCGCTCAGGAGCGGAACATTTGTGAGGCTGGCCCCGGAGAGCTGGATCGCCCCCTGCACGCAACCCTCCTTATCCAATCGGCTCGTCCCCGACAAAGTTCCGTCTATGTATTTCTCCAAACCCTTCGAAAGAAACGAACGCACGGGCATTCCAGTCCAATTGATTTTCCAATTCGCATCCTTGCCAGACTGCCCCTCCGCCGAAACTTTGCCAGCCGGAGGCAACTCGAAGGTTGCCTCATCGAGAAGGAAAATGCCCTCCCGCTCTCGACAATGAAATGATCGCACTTGGCATACCGGAAGCTTCGGAACAGAGAGGGTGCCACCCCTACCATCGATTCTCCACCCGCTTGGCATCGGAATCCATTTCAGCCCCACTTCCCTCGCCGTCATATTTTTGTAAGTGAGGTCCGCTTTTTTTATGGCGACACCATCAAGTTGAAATCGGGTGGGGAAAAATCCGCTTGCCGGAGGACTTGAAGGTTCGCGAGGGAGCGAAGGGGATGAGGGTTGCTTGAACTCTGCCGTGAGCCGATCAATGGCGATTTCTTCGACTCGCCAAAGCCCCGATAAAAGAGATCGCCAGTCCAGAACAGCATTCAACTCCTGGGCCTCGGCCCTTGCGACAAGCGAGGACGATTCCCCCTTCAACAGGAGAGAATCACTCGAAACAACGAGCGGACTCCAGCGCAAGGGCATCAATAAAGCTTCGGCGTTGAGTGCTCGTCCGGTGGATCGACCTAATCTGGAAGCAAACTCCTGACCATGCACATGGCCGAACACCCAAAAACCTCCGATGAGAAGCCCGCCTACCACAACCATCCCGGCTAGCAAATAAGAATAGAGCGACGGAAAGCGACCCCTCGGCTTGCTTCGCCTAGCCACCGAAGCCCTCCTCAACTAAACGAAAGCTTGGTCACCCCGCAGGCGGAAGCGGCATTGAGGACATCCATTACCCTCTCATGCTTTGTCTGTGAGTTGGGACGTAAAATGACTGGGTCTTTGTCGCCGAACTTCGCAATCGTTTCCTTAAGCCATGCTCGGAGCTCCGGAAGTTCTTTACTATCCGCGGTATCATAGACCTTGTTATTCATCTGGATCTTCCCATCCGGCAAAATATCAATAATGATCGGCGTCGAAGGCACGGCTCCAGCCGAAGATGCGGAACGACCGCTAGGGAGACTGATATTCAACTCCTTCTCAATGACTTGAGATCCCGCCGAAGCCATAAAGAACAACAGCAACACGAAGACCACGTCTACCATCGGCGCGATCTGGAATCCCGGGTCGCCGTCTTCTGATACACCACCGCCTCCCATGGCTTAAAAAGCCTCCTGGGTTAGGGACTTATTCGCAAGCGAAAGAGAGCCTGATTGAGATTGCATATTCATTAGGATGGAGTTGAGGGTGAAGCCTCTTTATCGACCACTGAGAAGGTAACGTTGCCAATGCCGGATTGTCCGACTGCCTGCAAAACTTGTCGAACAAAGTCATATTTGACCTCTCGATCGGCGCGAATCAACACACGAACCATCGGATTTGCTGCCACTTTATTTTGCAACAAGGGAACAAGATCCGTAGGCGAGGCATAATCTTTTTGGTCCAATTCCACTCCGGTCATGTCGTTCATCGGTGTGTAAGTGACGTTGATGATCACTTGACCGGGGTTATCTTTGGCCTCCTTGGCCTCCTTCGCGATAGGAAGATGGATTTCTTTGTTCGACTGCAGAACTTCCGTCGAACTGATCGACATGAAGAACACAAGAAGAACGAGGAGAATATCAATCATCGGCGCAATCTGAAACTCCGGATCCGGCTCGTGATCCGGCTTGCGGACTTTCTTCTTGGACTTACCGTGGGAGTGACCTGCGTCGGACATGCGAAATTAGGACCAATCAATGACAGTGCCGCAATGTGGGCATGGGGTTTGACCGGCTGAGATTTCGCCACTGCAGACAGGGCAGGCTACCGCATCGGCCGACACTTTTTGTGAAAGACCGGAAGCCGCAGATGGGGCGTGATGTGGCACCGAGCCATCGTAGCCCTCGCCGACATGGATTCCTTGAATCTCATCGTAAGGAACATCTTCCATGAGATGGCGCAACTTATCATCGGAAGCCACAAGAACGATCGTGGCGAGATTTCGGAAATAGTAGTAGAAAATAAACGCTGGGATAGCGATGAAAAGACCACTCGCCGTCGCCATGAGCACCTCACCGATTCGCAGAGCGAGACCACGGGGGTCAGCAACACCTGAGGAACCCAAAACGGCGAACGCACCCATCATACCAATAACCGTTCCTAGCAACCCGATCATCGGCGCAATAACACCAATAACCGAAATATAGCTGATTTTTGTTTTGATGATCTGCCCCTCACGCATGGATAGCTCAATAAGGGAGTTTTCAACAGCGTCTTTTCCACGACCAAGGCGCTCAAGGGCCCCACGCAAAACTTGCGCGATATAAACTTTGTTAGCATTGCAGATTTCCCAAGCCTCTTGAAAGTTGCCGGCTCGCACACTGGAAGCCAGCGAATCCAACAAGGCCTTAGGAGCCAGGCTTTCAACTCGAAGAGTCATGAAAAGCTGGATGATATATGTGATCATCACGACCGATGTGCCCAAGATACAAAGCCAGATCATTACGATCAGCGGGCCACCATGGAGAATCGTTTCGATGATATTCATCTCGTCCGGCGGCTTATCGGAAGCCATGGCGAGAGGACCTGCTAAAAACAGAAGCAAGATCGGGAGCAGACGTTGGATGGTGGGTTGGATTTTAGGCATAGAGATTTTCTACGGGATTAAATGTTCAGGGAACGATGACTTTTTCTTCGGTGAGGGCTTTGGCTCGCTCTGCGGCTTGTGCAGCAGACGCGTTATCCTTGTTAAAAATGGTTGTGACGAGAAGATAATTTTCAAGAGCCTCGGATTTTTGATCGGCCTGCTCCAAAACACGCCCCATGAGAAGGAGGGCCTGACTGTAGGTGACAGCCTCGGAACCTTTGGGGAGCTTGGTCGCCTTGGCCGCTTTCACCAGCGGCTCCAAGCGGGCCTTGGCACCGATGAAATCCTTCTTGGAAAGCGAAAGGCGAGCGAGGAGAAGTTGCGATGAGGATCCGGAGCTGGGGTAGAGTTTTTGAAATTCAGCTAAAGCCGCCTCTGCTTCGGTCGGTTTATTGATGGCAATATAAACCTCGGGGAGGATGGAGCACGCACGCTCAGCCCAAGGAGTCGGAAGGCCTTTGAATGTTTGCACCAGCGGCAGAAGCTTGGTGATGGTGGCGGCAGGATCGCCCTTACTCCAAGCGGCTACAATGGCGTCATAATCGGCGGGTGGAGCCATGGTGACCGACTTCACATTTGCGAGAGGGACAGCCGTCTCTACTGGTCCGATTTTGATACGAACGGCGTTGGCCTTAACCCCGGTGATGACACCGCTGGATGTCTTCCCGTCCTTCTGAACTACGGCATCCTGCGCGTGTGATGTTGCAAAAGAACAAGCGGCCATCGAAACTACAAAGGCTAATATACGTGGGGGGCTTGCTTTCATTGGACAAACTCATTAAAACTTTTTCTCCAATTAATCAATAATTTTGTCACTTTTTATATGATCCATCTCTTTCGCAAAAACCAACGCGTTCTCATGCTTTTGATCGCCGCCCTGACGATCATCGCTTTTGTATTTTTGTATAACACCGAGCAACTCGACGATCTCGCGAATGTTCAGAATCCCGTCATCTACGGCAAGGCGCTGACTCAAGTCGCCATCGATCGGCACGTGAAAAACTACCAACTCACGATGTCGCTGGGTCAATATGATCTACTTCGCAAGCTCGGCGGAATGGCCCAGGAGCGGGAAGCGGCCCTCTCGGAGTTTGTGTGGAATCTCATTGTCCTCCAGCACCAGTCACGTGAACTCGGCGTCGAGCCCACGGACGACCAAGTGACCGACCGCATCAAAAACCTCCCGCTCTTTAAGTCCGGCGACCAATTTGACCCCCGCAAATACTCGGCCTTTGTGAGCGAGCAATTGACCCCCCGTGGCTTCACGGAGCGTCAACTCGAAGAAGTGATGCGCGACGCGATTCGACTTGAAAGCTTGAGCGCGATCGTCGAAGCGCCTGCAGCCATGTCCGAGGAGGAACTCAAGGCCACATCGAAGATTTTCCAACCCGTGACAGCCGAGGTTCTGAAATTCAACAAAGACGCGAAGACGGCCAACGCGCCGGTCGCCCCGGAGGAAATCGCAGCGATCTTTGAGAACAACAAAGCGGTCTTTAATACAACAGAAACGCGCGCCATCAACTACGTCGCCTTCGATTTGCCTGAAGGCTCTAAGCTGGAGGGCAAGGATAAAACTGAAGCGCTTCAAAAACTCGCCAATGCGGCCAGTGGAATCACGGACTCGATCGCCCAAGGATCCGTCTCCCTCGAGACTGCAGCCAAAAATGCCGGGCTCAAAATCGAGAAGCTCGCCGCTTTCGATCGAACCGGCTCACAGGAAAAAAACAGCGATCCCAAAGCGACTTTGGTCGCCCAGTCGCTCGCTCCCGCTGCTTTCCTTCTGGCCGGACAAGGCAAGTCGAGCGATGTCGTTCAGTCGGGCGATGCGTTTTATGTTTTTGAGATCACAGAAGTGAATCCTGCCCGCCCCCTCACCTTGGACGAGGCCCGCCCTCAAATCGAAGCTCGTCTTCGTTCCCAAAAATCCGATCAACTCTTCACTCAGTCCACAACCTCGGCACTGAACTCGATTCGGAGCGCCCTTCTCTCCGGCAAGACGCTCAACGAAGCCGCAGCAGCGCAAGGCGCAACACTCGAAAACCTCACCGGCGTTGTCCCCGCGGCTGAAGACGCTACCCCCGAGCAACAGCTCATCACCGCAAGCACCCTATTGCTGAAAGAGGGCGAAATCTCGAATATCGCGCAGGCTCCATGGGGTGCCTTTGCTGTCCGTCTCACCGCCCGAGGCCCTGCCGACCCCAAGGCTTTTGGCGAGCGTGAAACCGAAATCCGCACCAACATGATCCGCAACAAGCGGGATCTCCTCTTTGCAGAATGGCTGCGCACCAGCCGCGAAGCCGCCAAAATCACCATGCCGGGGAACACCCAAGGCTGATGGAGGATCGCGTTGCTGAGATTTTTGATGACGCAACCGGCGACATAGCCATCGGTGACCTCGATGCCGCGATTGAAAAATACCGCCGCTGTGTCGAGATCGCGCCGGATTTTTTTGACGGCTGGCACGCTCTCGGAATGGCTCTAATGAAAGGCGGTCAGCCAGTCGAAGCGATTCAAGCCGGCCTTCGCGCCGTGGAGCTTCGTCCAAATGACCAACTCGCTTGGTCCAGCCTCTCCCTCTTTTATGTCCGAAACCACCAGATCGCCGAAGCCGAGGCCGCAGGCGTGAAGGCCCGCATTATTTCCTGGGGCGGAAAAGTGAAGCTCGAAACCTAATCTGCCGACGCAAAAACCCAATTTCAAAACCATGCCAAAGACCTTCTTCATCACGACCGCGATCGACTACACGAATGGCGCCCCGCACATCGGCCACGCTTATGAAAAAATCCTCGCTGACGCCATTGCCCGATTCCAGCGCCTAAGTGGACGCGAGGTATTTTATCTCACCGGCGTGGACCAACACGGCCAAAAAGTCCAGCAATCCGCCCAGCAGCGCGGCATCGAACCGGCGGAATTTGTGAACGGAATCACGGAACTTTTTATCGCCCTCTGGAAGAAGCTCGACCTGAAATACGATGCTTGGGCCGCGACGACATCGGATGTCCATAAATCCTGCGTTCAAGGGATCCTCCAACGCCTATGGGATGAAGGAAAATTCTACAAAGCCTCCCAAAGCGGCTACTACAGCGTGCGGCAAGAGCAGTTCCTCACCGATAAGGAACGGGGGCCGGATGGCGAGTTCGGCGAAGAATGGGGCGAGGTCGTCCTCATCGAAGAAGAGAACTACTATTTCAAACTCGCTGAGAGCCGCCAATGGCTCCTCGACCTCATCGATACTCGCACCCGATCTGCAAACCCGATCGTGATCCCGGAATTCCGCGTGGCCGAACTCCGCAATGCCGTGGAAAAACTCTCCGGCGACCTCTGCATCTCACGCCCGAAATCGCGCCTCACTTGGGGCATCGAGCTTCCGTTCGACTCGGACTTTGTGACCTACGTCTGGTTCGACGCGCTAGTGAACTACATCAGCTTCGCGGGCTACAATGCCACGCCGGGAGCGGATTTAACGGATTTCCAAGCCAAGTGGCCAGCCGTCCATGTGATCGGCAAAGACATCCTCATCCCTCCGCATGGCATCTACTGGCCGGTCATGCTCCATGCACTTGGATTCACCGACGAACAAATTCCCGCCCTCCTCGTGCATGGATGGTGGAATATCGCGGGCGCGAAGATGAGCAAGAGCCTCGGCAATATCGTGGACCCCTCCGCGCTCGCGGAGAAGTATGGCTGTGCCGCCCTCCGATACTACCTCTTGAGCGACATCACCACCGGACGCGATGCCGACTTCAGCAACGAACGCCTCATTCAACGCTACAACACCGATCTCGCCAACAGCCTCGGCAACCTCCTCAACCGAACCTTGAATATGGCCAAGCGCTACCGTGCAGGAGCCCTTCGCCGCATGGATTCGCCGCTCGCGGACTTCACGACAGAAAAAGCCGCCACCTACAAAAAACAAATGGAGGGCTTCCAGTTGCAGGCTGCCTTGGAGTCGGTGATGGAGATTGTGATACGTTGCAACGCCTACGTGGAAGAGACCGCCCCTTGGAAACTTGCCAAGGATCCAGAGCAAGCCGATAAACTCGATGAGGTTCTCTACAGCCTCTCCGAGGCCCTCCGCATCGTCTCGATCTTGATGACCCCGATTATTCCCAAGGAGGCCGATGCGATCCGAGCGCAACTCAACTGGGCTGGCTCCGCCTCGATAGAGCAATCAACTTGGGGGCTCTTGCCCGATGGCCATGTACTCGGCGAACCCGTCCCCCTCTTTCCGCGCATCGAGGCCACACCGACTGAATCCGGAGCCTAACCGGAGCAATGGAGATTTAATTCGCCATGCCAGTTTCGCCAAAAAACATCCTCATCCTTGGCGCTGGCGGACGCTTGGCGGGATCGCTTGCAGAATGTTGGCGAGGGCATCACAAGCTCACGGCATTGAAGCGTCCAGAACTCAATGTCGCCGATCCCGTCGCTTTGAAGCGTCTCCTCGATTCCCTCGATTTCGATATTCTGGTGAATGGCACGGGACTCACCAACGTGGATCGCTGTGAGCAGGACCGCGAAGAAGCTCGTGTCGTCAATACCGTCGCCCCCGGAGTGATGGCCCGCTGCGCCGAGGCCCGGGGAGCGCGTCTCATCCACTTCAGCACGGATTATGTCTTCGATGGCGCCCAGCTTGAACCCTACACCGAGAGCGATGTCGCGCACCCTTGCGGTTGGTATGGAGCCACGAAGCTAGATGGTGAGAACGAAGTTCTCGCGGCTGGTCGCCTTGGCATGGTCGTTCGTGTCTCTTGGGTTTTCGGTCCAGCGAAGCCCTCCTTCGTGGATGCTTTGATCTCACGCGCTCAAACCGAAGACCACGTTGAAGCGATCGCTGACAAGTTTTCTTCACCCACCTCGGCCGTCGATGTGGCAGGTTGGATGGAGCCATTTTTCGATTTGGAACTGCCAGGCGGCCTTTACCATGCCTGCAATGAGGGCACATGTTCTTGGCAGGAATATGGCACCCACGCGCTGGCCGTTGCAAGCGAAGCTGGGGTTCCACTCCGCACGACAACCGTCGCCCCGATTCGACTCGCCGACATGAAACAATTCATTGCGCCGCGTCCTATTTTCTCCATTCTTTCCACACGGAAACTCACTTCAGTGACTGGCATTTCTCCACGCCACTGGCGCGACTCACTCCGTGATTACATTTTTAAAAAACATGCACCGCTTTCATCTACGACCTGAGAATTGGGATTCCGCCACGTTGGATTCCGAGGAATCCCACCACTGCTCGCACGTACTTCGCCTCAACGAGGGCGATCGTGTCACCGTCTTCGACGGGGCTGGACGCGAAGGGCAAGCTACCATTGCTTCCACCACATCCTCACGAGTGACTCTGAAGATCGCCGGCACGACCAAGACCCCTCCCCCACCCTGCGAGATCACGCTGGCTCAAGCCATTCCCAAGGGAAAAAACATGGACCTTATCGTCCAAAAGGCCGTCGAACTCGGTGCCTCGAAGCTCGTTCCCATCTTATCCGACCGCACCATCGTTCAGCTCGATGCGGATGAAACCGCAAAGAAACGCGAAAAATGGCGCACCGTCGCCCTCGAGGCTTGCAAACAATGCGGCCAAAACCACCTGCCTGTCATATCAGCTCCGATGATTATGAAGGATTTTTTGGAGCGAGCCGATAAATCCTCCCTTCTTCTCATTGCCTCCCTCCAACCGGACGCACGAACGCTGAAATTCGTCCTCTCCGAATACACGCAGCAGCACGGCGCACTTCCGAAACGCGTCACTGTCTTCGTTGGCCCTGAGGGAGATTTCACTCCCGCTGAGATTTCACTCGCGAAGTCGCACGGATGCCAACCGATCACACTTGGCCCGATTATTTTGCGGACAGAAACAGCCGCCATCTACTGCCTCAGCGTACTCGCGCACGAGCTCTTTATTCCCCAACCCGCGTAGGCGGCGGAGCACTCAAGAGCGGCGGCAAAGGCTCCGGTTCCCTTTCCTCTGGCGCCTCTACTGGCGCGACCACTTTGGGCGCCGGCGGCTTGTAGGCGGTAGCCCTTCGGACGACAGGCTGTTCCTGAGGCACAGGACGCAAGATGGGAAAAACAATCACAAATCCCACCGCCACGACCAGCGAGACTACGGAGAGTATCAGCGCCCACTTCGCGCGTTTCGCGGCTTGGCGAATCTCACCCTGAGCCAAAGCCTGCTCGCGCTCAGCGATTAATTCGACGCACGCCAGCCTTTGCGGCGATCTTTCGGCATAAGTAGGCGCAATCGCTTTGAGACGCTCCAACGGGTAGCGGGAAAAATTCCGCTTATCATTATCCACGATCTCAAATTCAAATTCATCCATACCCGTGCGACAGGTGTAACCTTAG
>CAIWSO010000551.1 GCA_903915315.1 uncultured Spartobacteria bacterium
GACCCGATCGCGCATTACCGACGCGTCTTCCCGAAGATAGCGGTGCATTGAGATTACTACAGCGCATCCGAGATGAGGCTCACCGCACCGCCAATGGATATCACAGCCTTTTACTCAAAAAACGCGTCAGAGAAAGCCTCCTCGATGACGTTCCTGGGATCAGTGCCGCGCGCAAGCGCACCCTTCTCCAGCATTTCGGATCGGTCGAGAGAATCAAACAAATGCCAGCCGAGCAAATTGCAAGCATCCCGGGAATTAGCCTCACCTTGGCGGAAAAAATCGCCGATACGCTTGCCGAAAAATAGCCCCCAGACCCATATCGTATTTGGTATCCCCAAGCCGGAATCTGACTCAAATGAGGCCTTTTTCTGTACCAAGCCGGTCAAGACCTATCCCGTTTTTAGTGTCGCAGCATTACTTTTTTCGCTTGGATGGAAATTCCATCAACCGAAACGGTCTTACCTTCGTAAACAAATAGTCCGATTTCCATTTTTTCTATCAAATCTTTATGAGTACTGAATCCAAATGTCCATTCAACCACGGTCAATTAGCAACCAAAGGGACGACCAACCGAGACTGGTGGCCGAATCAGCTGAACCTTCGGATCCTGCATCAGCACTCCACGAAGTCCGATCCGATGGGAAAGGACTTTGATTATGCGCAGGAGTTCCAGAGCCTCGATTTCGCAGCCCTAAAAAAAGATATCACCGACTTGATGACCGATTCACAGGATTGGTGGCCTGCGGACTTCGGTCACTACGGCCCCTTTTTTATTCGCATGGCTTGGCATAGCGCCGGAACCTACCGCACCGGTGATGGACGAGGTGGCGGCGGAAATGGCAGCCAGCGATTCGCCCCGCTCAATAGCTGGCCGGACAACGGGAATCTCGACAAGGCACGCCGCTTACTCTGGCCGATCAAACAAAAGTATGGCCGAAAGATTTCTTGGGCCGACTTGATGATTCTCACTGGAAATGTCGCCTTGGAGTCGATGGGGTTCAAAACCTTTGGATTTGCCGGTGGGCGTGCGGATATCTGGGAACCCGAAGAGGACATCTATTGGGGGCCGGAAAGAAAGTGGCTCGATGACCAACGATACACTGGCGATCGCAACCTTGCGAATCCTCTGGCCGCTGTTCAGATGGGACTGATTTACGTCAATCCAGAAGGCCCAAATGGCAATCCAGACCCAGTTGCTGCAGCACGGGACATCCGTGAGACCTTCGCCCGCATGGCGATGAATGACGAAGAGACTGTCGCCCTCATTGCGGGCGGACACACTTTCGGAAAATGCCATGGTGCGGGTGATGCCAAAAACGTGGGTCCCGAACCCGAGGCCGCGCCAATCGAAGAGCAGGGATTTGGATGGAAGAACAGCTTCCGTTCTGGAAAAGGCGCCGATGCGATCACCAGCGGCCTAGAAGTCACTTGGACACAAACTCCCACCCAGTGGAGCAACTTCTATTTTGAAAACCTGTTCGCCCACGAATGGGAGCTCACGAAAAGTCCGGCGGGAGCCAACCAATGGGTGGCTAAGGGGGCGGAAGCAACGATTCCCGATGCGTTCGATTCCTCAAAGAAGTTGTTGCCGACAATGCTCACCACAGACCTCTCGCTCCGCTTCGATCCCGCTTATGAAAAGATTTCCCGGCGCTTCCTAGAAAATCCGGACCAATTCGCCGATGCGTTTGCACGGGCTTGGTTCAAGCTCACGCACCGAGACATGGGGCCACGCTCACGTTACCTCGGCTCGGATGTTCCTACCGAAACACTCGTCTGGCAGGACCCGATTCCCGCCGTCGATCACCCGCTCATTGATGAGGCGGACGCGACGAGTCTTAAGAATCAGATTCTCGCCTCTGGGCTCACTGTTTCCGAACTTGTGAGCACGGCTTGGGCCTCAGCCTCCACGTTCCGTGGTTCTGACAAGCGCGGAGGAGCCAATGGGGCTCGCATCCGCCTCGCTCCACAGAAAGATTGGGAAATCAACGAGCCTGACCAACTATCCAAGGTGCTCTCCATATTGGAACGTATCCAAGGGGAGTTCCACGCGGCTCAAAATGGCGGGAAAAAAGTTTCCCTTGCCGATCTCATCGTTCTCGCTGGTTGTGCTGGCGTCGAACTCGCCGCAAGCAACGCCGGTCATGCCGTCACTGTCCCCTTCACACCCGGACGCATGGACGCCTCCCAAGCCGATACGGATGTTGAATCTTTCGGGGTTTTAGAACCACTTGCGGACGGCTTCCGCAACTACCAGAAGACCAGATTCTCCATCTCAGCGGAAGAACTCCTACTCGACAGAGCCCAACTTCTCACACTCACCGCTCCAGAAATGACGGTTCTTGTCGGCGGTCTTCGCGCGTTGAATGCCAACTTTGAAAAGTCCCAACACGGCGTTTTCACTAAACGCCCAGCGACACTCACCAACGATTACTTCGTCAACCTTCTCGATATGGGAACGGAATGGAAACCCGTCACAAAAGATGCCGAAGTCTTCGAAGGTCGCGACAGAAAAACCGGCGATCTCAAATGGAACGGCACACGTGTCGATCTCGTCTTTGGATCCCACTCGCAACTTCGCGCTCTCTCAGAAGTCTATGGAACCTCCGACTCGGAGACAAAGTTCGTTCATGATTTTATCGCGGCCTGGAACAAGGTCATGAACTTGGACCGCTTCGAGCTCAAGTAAGAGTAAATCCCTCTACCTGATCAAAGCCCCGCCACTCACGCCAATAATGGCGCAGGAGCGGGCGATCAGGCTTGATGGAACATCTCGTCAATCAGGTGGGCATAGCGGTCCGTGATGACGTGCCGCTTGAGCTTAAACGTATTTGTCATCTCGTCACCGACATCAAATGTCTTCGCAAGGAGGCGAAAACTGGTGATGCGCTCGAAGGACTTGAATCCCGAGCTATGGTTGATGAGATTACGAATATCCTCTTCCACTAATTGCCGTGCCTTCGCGGAAAGCGAGATCTCGGCTAGGGACTTGGCCTCAACGCCTGCGCCACGCAGGTGATCAAGAGAAGGCACAATAAGCACCCCAAGGGATTTCTGATCCTGCCCGACCACCATACACTGGTCGATATAGGATGACTCCAACAACCTCGCCTCTATGGGAAGAGGCTCGATATTCTCCCCATTCAGAAGCACAATCGTGTCTTTCGAGCGGCCGAGGATTTTCAAGCAATCATTGAAGGTCACCATACCGATATCGCCTGTATTCATCCACCCGTCACTTAGGACACGAGCGGTGGCATCGGGGTTTTTGTAGTATCCGCTCATGACTTGAGGTCCTTTCACATGGATCTCACCACGAAGCCCACGCCCACCGCCTCGGTGGGCGGTATCAGGGTAAAGGACCGCTCCAGTCTGGAGATCGACGATGCGGACTTGCGTGTGGGGGTAGAGCGCCCCGACGGTTCCAATCACCAAGTTGTCCCAAGTGCGAACGGCGAGGACGGGGGATGTCTCGGTCATTCCGTAACCTTCCAGAACAGGAATGCCGATGAAGTTGAAAAATTCGTCCACGTGGGGCTGCAAGGCACCACCGCCGGATATGGTTCCGCGAAATTCGCCCCCCACAATAGCGCGGAGTTTTTTAAGAACCAAGCGATCCAAAAGGAAAGCAGGCAGGACGGATAGAAACCAAGCCGAGCTGTGTTTGATGGCAAGGAACGCACTTTCGAACACACTACGACCATGGATATCCAGTTGCTGGCCGAGAAAGAAACGTTCTGCACGCTTCACATTGCGGGTGGTGCGATAGGCGAGATGGAAAAGCGTTTGACGAATTTTCGGAGCGGCTTTCACGCTGCCAAGGATTTTCAGATAAAGGTTTTCCCAGAGTCTTGGAGCGGAAGCCATCACCGTGGGGCGTACAGATTTCAAATCCTCTCCGAGAGCGCGTAGGCTTGTGTAGTGGGTTGAGACACCCCGTGAAATGCAGAGCATCTCAAAGACACGTTCGTAGCTGTGCCAGATGGGAAGAATCGAAAGCGCCCGATCTCCGGGACGGAGGGCGATGGGAAGATGTTCGATCTGAGAACACATGTTCGCATGAGTGAGAGGAACCCCCTTCGGCGTTCCTGTTGTCCCAGAAGTGTAAATAATCGTGAACAGATCGGATGGTTTTACCGCTCGCATGCGATCCGAAGCGGACTGGTCGCCACTAGCACGGAGGTGCGCGCCCTGAGTCAAAAGATCATCCAGCAAATGAACTCCCTCATCCACGGGATCACCGTCCGACACCATGAGAATGATGTGCTGCACATGGGGAAGCTGCGGTCGAAGATCGAGAAGGCGACGAAGAAGCGTCCTCCCCTCAACAAAGACGACTTTCGCATCAGAATGGGTGAGAATGTAAAGCAACTCCGGATCGGTGACATCGGAGCCACGAGGCACATCGGCAGCCCCAGCCAAAAGAATCCCGTAGTCACTCAAAATCCATTCCCAGCGATTATCGGCGATGAGGCCGACATGCTCACGCGCCTCAAGACCCATCGCGATAAGGGCCGTTGCCAGATCCAACCCTCTCTCAAAAAGCCCTTCGAATGTCACATGGCTAAGCGACCCGCCTTTTTCTTTTCGAAAAAAAGCCGGCATCCCGTCATAGCGACGAGCGGCATTCGAATAAACCTCGGTGAGCGTGGATCCAAATTGAGCGGATGCGGACATAGAGAAGATTGGCGGAATTTTAAATGGCCTTTTTTTAAATCGTAAATACGGCAAAAGCGGGCTGGAAAGAATTAACGAAATTCACGGAATGAGTTATACCAAAATCAGAAAAGATTTTAATATTCTGGCCTACCCCATTGATTGCAGGCAGTGCCAGCGAGCGTTGTTTTGGTTCTTTTTGATAGAGGATGCTGCAAAGCTTAGGAAGCCGGTTGCATGAGAAGCTTGCGGATCCAAGATTCGTAACTGCCGCGAACATTAATGGCGCGAACAACTCCCGTCTGGTCGAGAAGAATGACTGTAGGCAGGGAGTTTATACCGCAATGGCGGGCGAAGGGGCCATCCCAACCCAACCCGTCACAAGACGTCGCCCACTGCGACATTCCCATCTCCTTTAAGCATTCCATGGAAAGAGTGGGGTCTTTATCGAGGCTCACGGTAATAATGGAAAAGCGATCGACCGGCAAATTCGCCAAGGCGAGTTGGAAGTTTTGCATCCAGAGAAGACTTGGGGCGGAATCCGTTGCCCAAAAAATAAGGAAAACGATTCGGCCAGATTGCTTGGAGACCTCAATCGAACGGCCTTGAATCGTTTTGAGAAGGAAAGGAAGCGGCTTGCCAATAAGATCCAAGCGCTTGAGATCGTCTGCAATTCGACGTTTCAGAGAGTCGTCGGGAGACGCAGCCAAAGCCGCATCAAGCAACTCCCGCTTAAGATCGGGGGCATTGTCACAGACGGTCGCCACTTCAACTAATAGCCTCGGAGTACGTCGGTCGTTGGGATAGCGGGATTGAAAGTTGCGGGCGGCGGTCACGATATCGCGACGGGACTCGTTTTCGCGACTATCGAGACATTGCATGTAGAGCGAGACCCTTCTAAATCCAGCGTCGGCGCGTTTATCAAGTGGAATGGAATTGTCTTTTTCCAGCGCCTGAAGCATTCGCATGGCGTCATCCACCAAGGTCTGTTTTTTTTCCATTTTTCCTGTTGCGGCCAGAATACCCGCGAGTCGCAGTCGCGCATCAAAGATTCTCGAATCCGACGGATGTCTTTTGATAAATTCCTCGATGAGAGCTTGGTGTTTTACAAAGTGGGCTTTGCCGAACTTTCTCGCCTCCGCAACATTCGCAGGTTTGACCGCTGGTCCAGCATCCATCGCCACAATGACATTCCAATCGTCATCCGGAGAGGCAAGCAGCATGGATGCAAATGCAAAGAGGAAGAATAAAAGCGCCTTCATTCGGGAAAGGAGATTTGAGTATAGATAGCTCGGTGATCGCTGGCTTGTGACCACTCAGGGGAAAAATGTATGCCACTTCGCGTCAGATTCACCTTGCGCCATAGAGAGTGGCTCACAAGCAAGTAATCGAGACGCGAGTAAATATCGGCCTCCGCCCAATGATGTGTCCAAGTGAGACCCCATTGATCCTTAAGTCGCAAGTCGCGTAGCGCCATCGGGGACTTGAGGGGAGCAAGGATTTCACGGACTGCAAATGCATTTTTCGAATCATTCAGATCTCCGAAGACAAGGAGGTCCAATTCCGGTGTCTCCTTCATAATCGCATCGAGATGCGCACGGACGGCGATCGATTCTCTCGCGCGGAATTTGGCTTCGTCATACTCGGGAACGTCACGCTGGGATTTGAGATGCAAACCAACCAATCGTAGCGACGATACAGGGGTGACCTGAACCGTCACATCCAATATGCCACGGCACATTTCAAAAAAACGGCCATTGAGTTCGACCGGGACACGGGAACGCGAATGACGGGCGGTGATCGGAAAGCGACTTAGCAGGGCGATACGGCGAACCTCGTCTGCCCCTTGGACCCATTCCGCATGGGGATAATCCAACCCAACTGCCGCGAGGCGGGTCTGAAAATCCGCTAAAGCTTTCTCATCGCCTATTTCCACAACACCCAAAATATCTGGCGCGATATCATGCAACACACCGAGCACGGCCTTAATCTCGGACTCCGGCTTAGGTTGATCTGGAAGCGATTGCCCACCGACCTTTCGAGTCATGGGGAGATAATTTTTGAGATTATAACAAGCCACGACAACCTCCCTCGCCGGCGCTATCGCCAAAAATGCGAAAAAGAAGACAAGGACCAGCGTCCTAGAGGAGATTTTCAAATCCGCTTAAGCGGGATTGTGCGGTTGCTTGTCGGGCTCCGCTTTGATCTCAACATTGGCGGCCGACTTTTTGATTTCCCGATCAAATTCGTCACGGGCTTTTTTAAACTCACCTAGGCTCTGACCGATTCCACGCGCCAGTTCAGGCAATTTTTTGGCCCCAAAAAGGAGCAAGCAGATGACAAGTATGAAAACAATTTCAGGCCAACCGGGCATCGCCATGGCAAGGAGTGGAGTAGTCATGTCAAATTAGATAACGCACACCCCTCGCATTAGCAAACATTTCCACGGGAACCGGAGTGATCAAAGGTAACTTTCAGCGCTATTCCACAGAAGCTCGGAGAGACTCCATTTTATCCAACACGAGATCCATGGTGGGATCATCGTTGATTTGATTGGCGCAATTCCGGGCGCGGAGAGTGTAGGAAGGATCACTCAAAACGCGCTCCAACTTGTTAGCGATGGCAGTCGCCTTGATGGAACGCCGCGAAAGGATTTCCCCAACTCCCAGTCGCTTCATACGCTGGGCATTGTCGGGCTGATCAAAGGAGAAGGGGATTATCACCGAGGGGATGCCTGCACGAAGCGCTTCGCCACACGTGCCGATACCTCCCGCATGAACGACTGCGGCGGATCTTGGTAAAATCTCGTGAAGGCGAGCGTAGTCGACCGCGAGTATTTTCGGATTCGATCTACCGATCCGTATTGCGCCGCACCCAGTGAGTAATATCGCTCGGCGCTGGAGACGAATCGCCGCTTCATAAGCCTCTCGGTAAAAATCAGGTTCAAAATGCGCCACAATGGACCCCAGAGTAAAAACCAATGGGGGCTCGCCAGAACCTAGGAAGTCCGCAACAACGCGATCGACTGGGAGCGAAGGTTGTTCAAAATAAGGGAACCCCGTCTGGAGGGTACTCGAAGGCCAATCCGTTTGCGCCTTGGCAAAAAAGGAGGGAAACATCGCCAGCGTGCCATAGGGAGAGTGTTTGCTATCAAAGATCGGATTGGGGCCTGCTGGAAGCCCCAACCTCCGTCTAAAAGCAAAAAACTCTTTCGCCCAAAGGCGCCCTTGAATACGTCCAGCCATGTAAGCCAGTTGATGAATCCACTTCCCAAGGTGACGGAACGGATACAAAAAGGGGGCGGGCGCGAGCACACACGGGTCGCTTGCAGAAAGGAACGAGGTTGGCGCGAGCACGACGTTCATCCAAGGAATCCCGATCTCTTCGGCAACGATTGGCGCGGTGTAGAGCAGTTCCCCAACGACGAGCAGATCAGCCCCTTTAGCCAACGATCGGAGGTCCGCGTGGGTATTTGGGAGTTCGGCAAAAGCAACCTCCCTTAGCAACCTTTCCGGACCACGCCTCATATCGAAATAATAAGCCAATCGGATGGGATCCCAGGGAATCGCCGGCCGCAAAGGATAAAACTCCACACCTGCGCGGCGAACATTATCCTCGTAGTTGGGGGATGCCGCTACGGCAACATCGTGGCCCCTCGCCTGTGCCGCCACGGCGATCGCTAAAATGGGGTGCAAATCCCCAAGCGAACCGAACGAAGCTAAGGCAATGCGCATTCCTCAATTCTAGCGCAGCAATTCGCAATGACGAGACTGGATCTGACAATGCAGACGATACAAATTCCCATAGGAAGATAATGAAAAGCGGTTAAAATGAAGCCGAACCCATTTCCCTATTTTTTATCGCTATGCCTACGAATCTCGCACACTTGCTCTCACCTCTTGATCTTCATGGAATCCCCTTGCGCAACCGAGTGGTGATGGCCCCACTCACCCGCGCGCGAGCGGGGTTGACTCGTGTACCGAATGATTTGATGCAGGAATACTACATCCAGCGCGCTTCTGCGGGACTCGTTATTTCCGAGGCCGTGACGATTTCCGAGCAGGGGTTCGGTTGGGTCGATTCGCCCGGCATCTACAACGAGGCCCAAGTCGAAGGATGGAAAAAGATCACGACCGCGCTTCATAAAAAAGGGACACCGATCTTCATGCAGCTCTGGCATTGTGGACGGGCCTCACATAGCAGCTTCCACAATGGAAATGCGCCCGTATCAGCATCCGCGATCAAACTTAACGGGGATACGATCCACTCGCCTGCGGGGAAGCAACCTTATGAAACTCCAAGAGCCCTCGAAACTCACGAAGTCGCCGCTGTCGTTCAGGATTATCGTCACGCTGCCGAACGCGCTAGGGCGGCGGGATTCGATGGAGTCGAAATCCATGCGGCAAACGGCTACCTAATCGACCAGTTTCTCCAATCGAAAACCAACCAACGCACCGACGTTTATGGCGGTAATCTCGAGAATCGGTTTCGCTTTCTAAAGGAAATCGTCGAGGCCATCATCACTGTATGGCCCGCCAACCGCGTGGGTGTGCGCCTCTCGCCAAATGGGGTTTTCAATGATATGGGATCGCCTGATTTCCGTGAAACGTTCACCGATGCCGCTAAGAGACTGAACGCCTTCGGCCTTGCCTATCTGCATGTGGTCGACGGATTGGCGTTTGGATTCCATGAATTGGGTGCCCCCATGCAACTTGCCGAATTCCGCTCTGTTTTTTCTGGGGCTTTGATGGGCAACTGCGGCTACACAGCTGAAGCGGCGGAATCCGCCATCGCTTCTGGAAATGCAGACCTCATCGCATTTGGACGGCCCTTTTTGAGCAACCCCGACTTGGTGGAACGCTTCGCCAATGGTTGGGAATTAAATCCCCCAGCGGAAATGCAGGTCTGGTCATCCCCTGGGACAGAGGGTTACACCGACTTCCCCTTCCACGCCAAGATCTAGGTGAGTCAAGTGACGCTAGGGTTTCACGGAGCGAACTCCGGCGTTTCGCAACACTATATCCGAGCCATTGATCTCGATGAGTCTCTCACGATACAGATTGCCGACAGCTTGCTTGAATGCCTTTTTGCTGGTTTGAAAAGCGGCTCGAATTTCTTCGGGTGAGCTGGCTTCATTCACGGCCAACTTCCCATCCTGAGATCGGAGCGTGGAGAGAATACGGTCGGCGAGTGGGGCGATGCGCTGGTAACCCTCGGCATCCAACCCCAAATCGAGCTTCCCGTCGGGACGGACATGACGAATATACCCCTTGCATTTGTCGCCAATTTTAAGCGGTGATCCCAACTCACTGCGAAAAAGGAGTCCCACGTGGGCATTGTCCACAATGGCATTATAGCCAAGGGGTGACTCGCCGGCGATGAGCAACGAGACTGGGGCGCCTTCACTGTAAGTCGGCGGAGTCGTCCTGAGGTGTTCCCGCCAACGCGTTGTCGCAATGATTCGCTGGGAAACCTCATCAATGTAAACAAAGACCACTACGATGTCCCCTCTGTGAACCCGACGCTCCTGCTCACGGATAGGCAGGAGGAGATCCTTGTTCAAACCCCAGTCAAGAAAAGCGCCAATCGTGGGGTGGATTTGCTTCACTTTCAAAGCCGCAAAATCGCCAACGCAAGCAAGTGGATCGTGGGTGGTGGCTACAAGCCGATCCTCCGAATCGCGATAAAGAAAAACCTGCAACTCATCATCCGGACCGGCCCCCGGGGGAATCGAGTCACCGGGCAAAAGAATTTCTCCGAGATCACCCCCATCAAGATAGAGGCCAGGAGGGGCATCTTTTAAAACCGTGAGAATATTGATTTTTCCTAGAAGAGCCATGTGCGAAGTATTCAACCACGGAAAGATCGGCCTGCCCATGAGGGAATTCCTAGAGACACCTCGGATGAGAACGGAGTAGGACAAGGAGAATCGTTTTGAGGCATAGGCGGCTCCTTTTCCTCAGGCGTTGCGCTCGGTGTTGCGCTTGGTGTTGCGCTTGGTGTTGCGCTTGGTGTTGCGCTTGGTGTTGCGCTTGGTGTTGCGCTTGGTGTTGCGCTTGGTGTTGCGC
>CAIWSO010000552.1 GCA_903915315.1 uncultured Spartobacteria bacterium
CAAAAAAGGTGACGTTCTGGTTCGCATTGCCAGAAAATTCAAAGTCTCCACCAGCGATTTGATCAATCACAATCAACTTTCGGGAGATCTGATCCAAATCGGCCAGATCCTTCAAATCCCTCCGCCGCAGGAGCGCCGCGCCACAATAGTCACACCAAGCAAGGAAACAGCCTCTCCCGCTACGCCTGCTCCCACCGATATCCTTGCCCAACGGGTTTTTCTCGACCGCCAAGGATTTTCGACCGGCCCGATCACCGACTCTCCCAACGCTGATTTTGAAAGGATTCTTCATCTTTACCAGAGCGAGCACGGTGAAATTCCTGCATCGACAGGAATCACATCGCCTTTGACGGATTACACGCTCCGGGCCTCCGACTTCCGATTCATCTCGCCGCACAAGTCTCCCGTTCCGCCACCTCCTGCCTACAATGAAATGGTATCCGCTTCGTTCCTGGCATACCGCTCCCCATGGGAGTTTGTGGCGGAGCGTTTCCACTGCGATGAGTCATTTCTTCGTAAAATCAATCCCGTGCTCGGCCCCCATCCTTCCGTCGGCGCTTCCTTTCGCGTTCCGAATGTAACCCCGTTTGAGATCGAAAATGTCCCTGTCCATTCCCTTCAGCCTGCGTCCGACCCAGCTCAAATAGTAACCGCATCCATCAAGGGAATGTCCGTGCTCGAGATTCGCAAAGCCGGGAAGCTCGTGGCTGCGATGCCGCTTTCCAAGGCCCGCCCAGGCTTGACCGGTCGCGGGGAATGGAAAATCCTAGATTCGATTTCGCGCCCATCCTTGGCAACACAACAAGAACCGCGAGTAAACCAAGTGGAATCAACCAGTCCGTTCTATACCAACCCAAATCCCACCCCCACCCCTGCTCCATCCACGGTTGCCAAAGCTCAAGTCCTCCCGCCCGGCCCGAATAACCCTGCCGGTGTCCTTTGGATCAATCTGGCGAAGGGCGGCGATACAGATCCCCTTCCCTTTGGACTCCACGGGACCAGCCAGCCCTCGGAAATGAACTCCTTTGAAAGCCTAGGGGGATTTCGAGTTTCCAATTGGGACATCATCCGTGCCGCAAGACTTCTTCCCAATGGCACCCAACTTCAGTGGAAACCTTGACCCGTTGCGTAAGCTAAAAGTTTCTGTGAATTCGAGTCCTCTTGTGCGAAATTGCCCCCTATCACCATGAAGCTAAAAATCTGGTCATTAGCGGCACTGGCTTTCACTGTTGCCATTGTCCTCTTCACGGCGGCGTCCTTGGCCGCCAAGGCTCAACTTCCCACGCGCCCATCGATCCCTGCCGAGTCCGCTATCACGGGCCTCCCGACCATTGCCACAGCTCCTTTGGTGGTATCCACGCCAACCCCAACCCCAGTCCCCACTCCAACGCCCCTGCCCCCAAGAAAAGCCACTTACAACAAGTGCCATGTCGCGGGTTCTGAGATTGCCATGACCTTTGATGACGGCCCCCATCCGAAGCTGACCCCTATGCTTTTAGACATCATGAAAGCACGCGGCATCAAGGGGACCTTCTTTCTCGTTGGCAAAAACGTCGCCGAATACCCTGAGATTGCTCAACGTATCGTTGCCGAGGGCCATGAGGTTGCCAATCACAGTTGGGCCCATCCCCAACTCACCAGGCTCGCTCCCGACGCTTTAAAAAAAGAGATCGCTGACACCAATGACGCCATTCATCGGGCCACAGGCATTCAAACGACCCTCATGCGTCCCCCTTACGGCGCCATCAATGCCTCGATCACCAAACGTCTCAACGAAGAATTCGGGCTCACTGTTGCGTTGTGGTCGGTCGATTCTTTGGATTGGAAAATCCGCAACGCCGCGCATGTCACCAAACTCATCACAGAAAAAACCGTCCCCGGCGCCATCATCCTAGCTCACGACATCCACCCATCCACAGTGCAAGCTATGACGGCCGTTTTCGACACTCTCAGCGCCAAAGGCTACAAGTTTGTGACCATGTCCGAACTCATCGCCTTGGATCTCCCAGCACCGATCCAAACCGCTCCAGCAAACACTCCGGCAGGCATTCCAACACCCCCTCCGGTAGGCATTCCCGCAGCCACTCCGGCAGGCCCTCCCATAGCCACTCCAGCGCCATCACTCGCTCCAAGAGCCACACCCGCTACGACCACTCCCTAGTCTGTGGGATAGGGCTTCATCGAACCCATCGCCGGTTCAGTTTCCGTATTTAATCGAACATCCGTAGGCTTCGGTCCTCGGAACGGAAACCGGTTTCCCTGCGAGCGTTTCCGTAACCGCCGCTTGAACATAATTTTTGGCATCGGCGATGTCTGCAGGATCCGGAGACTTTTTGTCATCGATTGCGCCATGATAAACAAGAACGCCCTCCGCATTGATCACATACATCTCGGGGGTTCGCTTGGCTCCATAGGTTCGACCGACTTTCCCGTCCTCATCGAGGACGTAG